>JBDTXT010000027.1:0-13057 GCA_040006035.1 Pseudonocardiales bacterium
ATCCCCACTGCGGCCGCGCACTTCTTCTACTACGCGGGCTGGGCCGACAAGCTCGGTTACAGCGGCTTCGGGCCGAACCCCCGCCCGATCGGCGTGGCCGGGCAGATCATTCCGTGGAACTTCCCACTGCTGATGGCGGCGTGGAAGATCGCGCCTGCGTTGGCCACGGGCAACACCGTGGTGCTCAAGCCGGCCGAGACCACCCCTCTCACGGCGCTGGTGCTGGCCGAGATCATCGCCGAGGCCGACCTGCCGCCCGGCGTGGTCAACATCTTGGCCGGCGGCCCCGAGATCGGGCAGGCGCTCGTCGAGCACGACGACGTCGACAAGATCGCGTTCACCGGCTCGACCGATGTCGGCAAGATCATCCAGCGGACGCTGGCGGGGACGCCCAAACGGCTCTCACTCGAGCTCGGCGGCAAGGCCGCGAACATCGTCTTCGATGACGCACCGATCGACCAGGCCGTCGAGGGCATTGTCAACGGCATCTTCTTCAACCAGGGCCAGGTGTGCTGCGCCGGTTCGCGGCTGCTCGTTCAGGAGTCGGTGGCCGAGGAGTTGATCGCCTCACTGCAGCGCCGGCTGGCGACACTGCGGGTCGGCGATCCGCTGGACAAGAACACCGATGTCGGCGCGATCAACTCCGCCGCTCAACTGGCCCGGATCCGGGAACTCACCGACTCCGGCGTCGACGAGGGCGCCACCCGCTGGTCGCCGCCTTGCGAGCTGCCCGAGCGCGGCTTCTGGTTCGCGCCGACCGTCTTCACCGGCGTCTCGCCGGCGCATCGCATCGCCCGCGAGGAGATCTTCGGCCCGGTGCTGTCGGTGCTGACGTTCCGCACCCCGGCGGAGGCCGTCGAGAAGGCGAACAACACGCCCTACGGCCTCTCGGCCGGGGTGTGGACAGAGAAGGGCTCGCGCATCCTGTCCATGGCGTCGAAGCTGCGGGCCGGCGTCGTGTGGGCGAACACGTTCAACCGCTTCGATCCCAGCGCGCCGTTCGGCGGCTACAAGGAGTCCGGGTTCGGTCGCGAGGGCGGCCGGCACGGGCTGGAGGCCTACCTTGACCACTAAGTCCAAGGCGGCGACGGCCAAGTCCGCGAAGCCGAAAGCGGCGCAGGCGGGGCGGCTGCGCGTGCGCAAGACCTACAAGCTCTACATCGGCGGCGCGTTCCCTCGCTCGGAGTCCGGGCGCTCGTACCCAGTGCACTCGGCCGGCGGCGAACTGCTGGCACACGCGGCACAGGCCTCGCGCAAGGACCTGCGCGACGCGGTGGTCGCAGCCCGCAAGGCGTTCGCGGGTTGGTCGGGCGCGACGGCCTACAACCGGGGCCAGGTGCTGTACCGCGTGGCCGAGATGCTCGACGGCCGGCGCGAGCAGTTCGCCGAGGAGGTGTCGGCGTCCGAAGCTGTGTCGTCGGCAGCCGCGCTGGCGCAGGTCGACGCCGCGATCGACCGGTGGGTCTACTACGCCGGCTGGTCTGACAAGTACGCGCAGGTGGTGGGCGGCACGAACCCCGTGGCCGGTCCGTACTTCAGCTTCTCGCTGCCCGAGCCGACGGGAGTCGTCGGCGTGGTCGCACCGCAGGATTCGAGCCTGCTCGGGCTGGTGTCGGTTCTCGCGCCGGTCGTGGCGCTGGGAAATACCGCGGTGGTGATCGCGGCTGAGTCGCGCCCACTGCCTGCGTCGTCATTTGCCGAGGTGCTCGCGACGTCGGACCTGCCCGGCGGCGTCGTGAACCTGCTGACCGGCCTCACCGCTGAGCTCACGCCCTGGCTGGCCGGGCACCGCGACGTCAACGCCATCGACCTGACCGGCGTCGCCGTCGCGGACCGCAAGGCATTGCAGATCAAGGCCGCCGACAATGTCAAACGCGTCTTCGCGCCAGGCGCCCCGGACTGGTCGGCTGACCCTGGTATCTCGCGCCTGGGCGCGTTCGTCGAGACCAAGACCGTCTGGCACCCGATCGGCGTCTGAGTCAGTTCGCGCCAGCGAGCGGTGGACGAGGAGATCCGCCTGCGGCGGATAGGAGCTGCCCGGTAGGTTCGCGGGCATGACGAGCTCGGCGGACGCCGCCATCATCCCGATCACCCTGACTGTCAACGGACGGATCGGGCTGACCCTGTGGGCACCACCGTGGGAGGACGACGACGGCGAAGAATGGCAGGGTTTCCTCGGCGACGGCGCCAAGATCCTGCTGTATCCGAACACCCGCGAGTTGGCTACCTTCGTCGCCTCCGGTGAAGAAAACGACCTGTCCGATCACCCGGGCTGGGGCTACGTCCTCAAGCTCACGCCGGACCAGTTGCGCCCGGGCAGCGAGGACGCGTACAACCTCGACCAGGTCTACGAGTGGGCCTCGGTCGACCCCGACCCCGTCCACGTCTCCAGCCTGGCCAACGTGGTGGACATGGTGGCCAAGATCGCCGACTGCTGCGACGACGGCGCGCTTCGGCGGCTGGTCGAGGACACGCCCGCCTACGAGGCGCTCGTCGACGAGGACGTCAGCTACCAGGGCAAGGAGGGCCGCAAGCGCTGGAGTGAACTCGGCGACACCA
Organism: Pseudonocardiales bacterium; assembly: GCA_040006035.1. Classification (GTDB taxonomy): domain Bacteria; phylum Actinomycetota; class Actinomycetes; order Mycobacteriales; family Jatrophihabitantaceae; genus QHCC01. The sequence goes on from JBDTXT010000027.1 coordinate 2,560, forward strand.
TCGCCGACTCGTGGGAGCGGGCGATCGCACGGGTGGAGTCCTGGCTGTCGTGGCAGGGCGACTTCTCCGACACCGATCTGGAGGCCGAGACGATCTGGGACCGCATCGGTGCCGAGCCCATCGAGATCGTGCTGCCCGACGCGAAATACCTGACCGTGCGCGCCGAAGTGACGCGCGACGCCGAGGGCGACGAGATCGACGTCGTGTTCCTCGGGGTCGAGGACACCGTTGCCGTCTTCTCCGACGTGCCCGGCCTGGCGCACTACTGCCGCACCGCCGAGGAGCACGAGCTGCACAAGCTGGAATGGTGGTCCGAGCTGGAAGAGGTCGAGGACGACGACGTCTTCACCCCCGGCCTGGATGCCACCTACGACCTGCGCAGGCCGTCAGTGGCCGGCGCGGAACTGCTGCGCGAACTGGCGGATTTCTGCGGCCTCGAGGGCGACACCGCCCTGCTCGACGAGGATGTCGACAAGAACACCGACAAGGACGACTGGAACAGCCTCGTCACCGAGGTCGAGACCTGCCTGCAGCTACAGGACTGAATTGTCTAGGAAGGCCCGCGCCTCCGGTGCGGCGGTGCGCACCTGGTCGGCCGCCTCGTCGTCGAAGCGAACCTGCGACGCGCGCTCCGCGTCGACCCGCACCGTGTAGGTCTGTACTTCGCGGTCCCGGAGGGCCGCGTTCCAGCCGAGGATGTCGCCCATCAATTCGGCCACCACTGCCGCACACGCGACGCCGCGGTGCGGGTACTCGATCGAAATCCGGGTTCGCCGGGTGAGCACGTCCTCCAGGTGCAGCGCGCCCTCGTGGCTCACCGCGTAGCGGATCTCGGCCATCAGGTACTCCGGGGCATCGGGCACCGGCACGAGCAGCGCCGAGTCGAGCAGGCCCGGGTCGAGCACGTCGCGGATCATCGAGCCGTACCGGTCGAGAAGGTTGCGCACCCGGTGCGGGTGCAGCCCGTACTCGGCGGCCAGGGCGTCGAGCTGGTTGCGCATCGCGAAATACCCGTCGGCGCCGAGCAGCGGCACCCGGTCGGTGCATGACAGCGCTACCCGCCGCGGCAGGTCCTCGGACCCCTTGTCCACCGCGTCGGCCGCCATCACCCGGTAGGTCGTGTACTTGCCGCCGGCGATCGAGATGAGCCCGGGCACCACCCGGGCCACGGCATGCTCGCGAGACAGGGCCGAGCTCTCCTCGGACTCACCGGCCAGCAGCGGGCGCAGCCCGGCGAACACGCCGTCGATGTCGTCCTCGGTGAGTGGCTCGACCAGTACTTCGTTGACGCAATCCAGCAGATAGTCGATGTCGGACTTCGTCGCGGCCGGATGGGCCAGGTCCAGCTTCCAGTCGGTGTCGGTGGTGCCGATCAGCCAATGGTTCTTCCACGGGATGACGAACAGCACTGAGGACGAGGTGCGCAGGATCAACCCGGCGTCGCCGGTGATCTTCTCGCGCGGGACGACGATGTGCACGCCCTTTGACGCGCGTACCCGGAACCGCCCGCGGCCACCGGACATCGCCTGGATCTCGTCGGTCCAGACGCCGGTGCAGTTCAGCACCACCCCGGCCCGCACCACCGTTTCGCGGCCGTCCTCGGCGTCGCGCAGTCGGACACCGACGACCCGGTCGGACTCGCGCACGAAGCCAACGGCGCGGGTGGACGCCCGAACTACCGCTCCGTAGCGCGCGGCCGTGCGCGCGACGGTCAGCGTGTGCCTGGCATCGTCGGCTTGGGCGTCGTAGTACTGCACCGCCCCGACCAACGCGTCGCGCTTCAGGCCGGGGAACACCCGCAGCGCCGCACGACGGCTGAGGTGCTTCTGGCCGGGCACCGTGCTGCGGCCGCCCATCGAGTCGTAGAGCGCCAAGCCGGCCGCGACGTAGGGCCGTTCCCACGCGCGGTGCGACAGCGGGTACAGGAACGCCACCGGCTTGATCAGATGCGGCGCGATCCGCGTCGTCATCAGCTCGCGCTCGCGCAGCGCCTCGCGTACCAAGCCGAACTCGAGCTGTTCCAGATAGCGCAGCCCGCCGTGGAACAGCTTGGACGAGCGGCTCGACGTGCCCGCCGCGAAGTCGCGGGCCTCGACCAGGGCCACCGACAGCCCGCGGGTCGCGGCGTCGAGGGCGGCCCCGACCCCGGTGACGCCGCCGCCGATGACGACGACGTCGAACTCGTCATGAGACAGGCGCTGCCAGGCCGCCTCGCGGTAGGCCGCGTCGAGGCGGGACGCCGCGCCGCCCTTGGGGATCGTCGGACCGGGCGGGTCTGGCTCGCTGCGCCGCTCCACGCCTGGCACGGTAGCGCAGAACACTCAGCGCTCTGGCAGGCTCGCGCCATGGCTACCGTCGTCGCGGCGATCGATCAGGGAACCACATCGACGCGCTGCATGCTCTTCGACCACGACGCCCAGGTGCTCGCGCGTGATCAGGTCGAACACCGCCAACACCTGCCCCGGGCCGGCTGGGTCGAGCACGACGCGGCCGAGATCTGGGCCAACACGCGCGTGGTGCTCGCGGGCGCCCTGGCCCGCGCCGAAGTCGGCTCGGGTGACGTCGCAGCGATCGGTATCACCAACCAGCGCGAGACGGCGGTGGTGTGGGACCGCTCGACCGGCGAACCGATCGCCCCGGCCATCGTCTGGCAGGACACCCGCACCCAGGCGATCTGCGACCAGCTCGGCGCGCTCGGTGGCGGCGCCGGGCGGTACCGGGAGCGGGTCGGGCTGCCCCTGGCCACGTACTTCGCCGGCCCGAAGCTGCGCTGGCTGTTGGACAATGTCGACGGCGCCCGAGCACGCGCCGAGGCCGGCGAGCTGGCCTTCGGGACCATCGACACCTGGCTGGTCTGGAACCTCAGCGGCGGGACGGACGGCGGCGTGCACGTCACCGACGTGACCAACGCGTCGCGCACCATGTTGATGGATCTCGACACGTTGCAGTGGGCGCCGGACATCGCGGCCGAGATGGGCATCCCGCTGGCTATGTTGCCGCAGATCCGCTCGTCGTCGGAGGTCTACGCCGACGTGCGCGAACGCGGCCCGCTGGCCGGCGTGCCGATCGCCGGCATCCTCGGCGATCAGCAGGCGGCGACATTCGGGCAGGCCTGCCTGCAGCCGGGCGAGGCGAAGAACACCTACGGCACCGGCAACTTCCTGCTGCTCAACACCGGAACCGAGCGCGTCGTCAGCGAGCACGGCCTGCTCACGACCGTCTGCTACCAACTCGGCGACGCGGCGCCGGCGTACGCGCTGGAGGGCTCGATCGCCGTCACCGGCTCGCTGGTGCAGTGGCTGCGTGACAACCTCGGCCTGATCTCGGACGCCGACGAGGTCGAGCCGCTGGCCCGGACGGTGCAGGACAACGGCGGGGCCTACTTCGTGCCGGCGTTCTCGGGCCTCTTCGCGCCGTACTGGCGCCAGGACGCCCGCGGTGCGCTGGTCGGGCTCACCCGGTTCGTGAACCGTGGGCACATCGCGCGCGCGGCCCTGGAGGCGACCGCGTTCCAGACCCGCGAGGTCGTCGACGCGATGAACGCCGACTCCGGGGTGGCCCTCACCGAGCTAAGGGTCGACGGCGGAATGGTCGGCAACGAGCTGCTGATGCAGTTCCAGGCCGACATCCTCGACGTCCCGGTCGTGCGGCCCGTGATCGCCGAGACCACGGCGCTGGGCGCCGCCTACGCGGCCGGGCTGGCCGTCGGCTTCTGGTCCTCGACCGAGGAGATCCGGGCCAACTGGACGGTGGGCAAGCGGTGGGAGCCGGCGATGGACGCGACGCGGCGCGATGCCTTGTACACCGACTGGAAGAAGGCGGTCACCAAGACCTTCGACTGGGTGCGCTGACCCGTCCGGGGGAGGATGGGTGGATGAGCCGACGTGGGTGGTGGCTGCCGCTGCTAGCCATCCTGCTCGCGGCCACCGCCTGCTCGGCCACCTCGGGCAAGCAGACCACGACGCCGAGCAGCCCTGGTCAGCCCGCGTCGTTCAGCTCGCCGCCGGGATCCTCGACGCCGCCGCCGTCGTCTGCCTCGACGCGAGCAACGTCCACGACGTCCGCGCCAACCCTGAGCGTGGCTCAGCAAATTCTGGCCAAGATGAACCTGGCGGAGCGGGTCGGTCAACTGCTCATGGTCGATTGCCCCAGCACGGGCCTCAGCGAGGCAACGCGAACAGCGGTAGGCATCTATCACGTCGGGTCGGTCATCCTCGATGGGACGAGCTTTCTGAGCACCCAGCAAACCGCGAACATCGTGGCCCAGTTGAACTCGAGGGCCCCGGCCAACGCCGGCCTGTTCGTCGCTACCGACCAGGAAGGGGGCGAGGTCCAGCGACTGAAGGGTCCCGGGTTCTCCGAGATACCCAGCGCGGTGCAGCAGGGGGCACAGGCGCCAGCGGCACTGCGTGCCCAGGCTCAGCAGTGGGGCAAGGAACTGCACGCAGCGGGGGTGAACGTGAACCTCGCGCCGGTGCTCGACACGGTTCCGGCCGGCTTCGGTGCCAACCCGCCGGTCGGTGACCTGCAGCGCGAGTACGGCCACGACCCGGGCAGCGTGAGCGCTGAAGGCAATTCCTTCGCGCAGGGCATGCAGGCGGCCGGGGTCGCCGTGACGGTCAAGCACTTCCCAGGCCTCGGCCGCGTCCGCGGCAACACCGACCTCACCTCCGGGGTGCTCGATACGGTGACGACCCGCCACGACCCGTACCTCGCCCCGTTCGCGGACGCCATACGCCAGGGCGTCGGGTTCGTGATGATCTCCACGGCGATCTACACCAGGATCGACGCCAGCCAGCCGGCCGCATTCTCACCGATAGTCGTCACCGCGATGCTGCGCGGCGACCTGCACTTCCGCGGCGTGATCATCAGCGACGACGTCGGCGTCTCCAAGCAGTTGAGCGGGACCTCGGTCGGCGACCGGGCGGTCAAGTTCATCGCCGCCGGCGGGACGATCGTGTTGACCGTCGATGCCGGTCAGACCCAGGCGATGACGCAGGCGCTGCTCAGCCGGGCGGGCCGCGACCGGACGTTCAGAGCCCAGGTCGATGCCGCCGCCCTTGTCGTGCTGACCGAGAAGGCGAAGCGCGGCCTGCTGGACTGATCAGGCCAACAACTCGGCGTAGCGCGGCTTGATCTGGTTGTTGATGATCTCCAGCCGCTGGTCGAACGGGATGAACGCGCTCTTCATCGCGTTGACCGTGAACCACTGCAGGTCGGCCCAGCCGTAGCCGAACGCCTCGGTGAGCAGGGCCATCTCGCGGGTCATGGACGTGCCGCTCATCAGCCGGTTGTCGGTGTTGACGGTGACCCGGAAGTACAGCTTGCGCAGCAGCCCGATCGGGTGTTCGGCGATGGACTCCGCGGCACCGGTCTGCACGTTGGACGACGGGCACATCTCAAGGGGGATGCGTTTGTCGCGGACGTAGGCGGCCAGCCGGCCGAGCGTGCCGCCGGCGGTGATGTCGTCGACGATCCGCACGCCGTGCCCGAGCCGGTCGGTGCCGCACCATTGGATCGCCTCCCAGATGGAGGGCAGCCCGAAGGCCTCGCCGGCGTGGATCGTGAAGTGGTAGTTCTCGCGGCGGCAGTACTCGAACGCGTCGAGGTGCCGGGTGGGCGGGAAGCCCGCCTCGGCGCCGGCGATGTCGAAGCCGACGACCCCGTCGTCACGGTAGGCCACCGCCAGTTCGGCGATCTCCCGCGAGCGGGCGGCGTGGCGCATGGCGGTGGCGATCGCGCCCACCCGGATCCGCTGGTCCTTCTCGGCCGCCGCCTGCTCACCCTCGCGCAAGCCCGCGAGCACCGCCTCGACGATCTGCTCCAGCGTCAGGCCGGTTTCGGTGTGTTGCTCCGGAGCCCAGCGGATCTCGGCGTACACCACTCCGTCGTCGGCCAGATCCTCGACGCACTCACGGGCGACGCGGGTGAGGTTAGCCGAGGTCTGCATGACCGCGACGGTGTGGGCGAATGTCTCCAGATACCGCTCGAGCGAGCCGGAGTCGGCCGCTTCGCGGAACCAGGCGGCCAGCTCGACCGCGTCGGTCGAGGGCAGGGCCAGATACCCGATTTCCGCGGCCAGATCGATGATCGTCGCCGGCCGCAGCCCGCCGTCCAGGTGGTCGTGCAGCAAAACCTTGGGGGCGCGGCGGATCGCGGTGTCGTCTATCTGGGTAGGCATGTGGCTAACGCTAGCGACCGGGTGCGCTCACCGTTCGTTCACCTCGACCGGACAGGCGGGCCGGAAAGTGGTATTGATAGCTCCAGAAATCCGCGCGAAATGGACATCGACGTCAGGACGGGGGCGCGCATGCAGCAGGCAGCTGTCGCAGCGCACGGCCTCGTCAAGCGCTTCGGTGACATCGAGGCGGTGCGCGGGATCGACCTCGCGATCGATCCCGGCGAGATCTTCGGGTTCCTCGGCCCGAACGGCGCCGGTAAGTCCACCACGATCAGCATGCTGTGCACCCTGCTCCAGCCGAGCGCCGGTAGTGCCGAAGTGGCAGGGTGCGACGTCGTGCTGCAGCGCGACCAGGTCCGGCGCAGCATCGGCCTGGTCTTTCAGGACTGCACCCTCGACACATACATGACCGCCGAGCGAAACCTGCGGCTGCACGCCGAGCTGTACAGGGTCCCGCGCGAGCTCGTCGCGGCCCGGATCCGGCAGGTACTCGACCTGGTGGGGCTGTGGGAACGGCGGGCCAGTATGGTCTCGACGTTCTCCGGCGGCATGAAGCGGCGCCTGGAGATCGCCCGCGGACTGCTGCATTCGCCGCGGGTGCTCTTCCTGGACGAGCCGACCATCGGCCTGGACCCGCAGACGCGCGCCTCCATCTGGACCTACATCGCCCAGCTGCGCCAGGCCGAGGACATCACCATTTTCCTGACCACGCACTACATGGACGAGGCCGAGTACTGCGACCGGATCGCGATCATGGACCAGGGCAAGATCATCGCGCTCGACACGCCCGCTGCGCTCAAGGCGAGCGTCGGCGATGATCGCGTCCAGATCGAGACCGACGACGACTCGCAGGCGATCCGCGCGCTCGAGGAGTGCTTCGGTCTGCACGCGACGATGGTCGAGGGCGCAGTGACGTTCCGCGTCGCGCAGGGCGAGCAGTTCGTCCCGAAGCTCTTCGACGAGTTCCCGATGGCCATCAGGTCGGTCAGCGTGGCCCGGCCGTCACTCGATGACGTGTTCCTGTCCTACACGGGTAGCACCATCCGTGACGCGGAAGCCGGGGCGGCCGAGTCCAGAAGGCACTCCGCGCACATCTTTGGCAGGCGTTGATGACCCCGAGCACGACAGCCGTGGCAACAGTGGGGGTTGCGCCGCGCTCGACGGTCGTGGAACTGCGGGCCATCAAGATCGTGTGGGAGCGCGAGGTCGTCCGCTTCGCCAGCGATCGGCTGCGCATGGTGACCTCGCTCATCCAGCCACTGCTGTTCCTGTTCGTTCTGGGCAGCGGCCTGTCTGATGTCGCGATGGCGGGCACCGGCGGGCTGGACTTCCGCACCTTCCTCTACCCCGGCATCCTGGCCATGGCCGTCATGTTCACGGCCATGTTCTCGGCCGCATCGGTCGTCTGGGACCGCGAGTTCGGGTTCATGCGCGAGATGCTCGTCGCACCGATCCGGCGCAGCTCTATCGTCATCGGCAAGTGCCTGGGCGGCGCCACGGTAGCGACGTTCCAGGGCATATTGGTGATCGCGCTGGCCGGCCTGGTCGGCGTGCCCTACGACCTGTCGCTCATGCTCGAGATCTTCGTCATGCTGACCGTGCTCGCGTACACCCTGACCGCGTTCGGGGTGATGGTGGCGGCCCGGATCAAGCAGATCCAGTCGTTCATGGCGCTCACCCAAATGCTGATCATGCCGCTGTTCTTCCTGTCCGGTGCGATCTTCCCGGTCAGCGGGCTGCCCACCTGGCTCACCGTGCTCAACCGCATCGACCCGCTCACCTACGCCGTGGACCCGATGCGACGGGCCGTCTTCAGACACCTGGACGTGACCCCCGCCGTGCGGGAGCATCTCGCCCCTGGAGTGACGTGGCTGGGCTGGCAGGTCCCGTCGCTGGTGTGCGCGGGCGTCGTCGCCGCGCTGGGTGTCGTCATGACGGCCGTCGCCATCGCGGAGTTCAACCACAGCGAGTAGCGGAATGATGGCGCGATGAGCCAGCCCATGTCACTGCCTACAGTCGCGGTCAGCGCCAATGTCCAGCGCGCGGTCGCCCCGGACTCCTACGTCGTGATCGCCCGCGCGGTCGCGCGCGCGGCCGACAGCTCCACCGCGGCGGCGCAACTGGCGGCACGCTTCAGCGAACTTGAGGCCGTCGTCGGCGGATTGACGCACCTCGCGCTCGAGCTCGAGCGGGGCGGGGTGTCGGTGCACCCGGACTGGGAGGCGCAACCGTTCGGCGACAAGGCCCCGAGCGGGTGGCAAGCGAGCCGGCAGTTGAGCGCCACCGGCCGCAACCTAGGCCAGGTCGCGGAGCTGGTGGGCGCCCTCGGCCGGGTGGCCGACCTGCAGACCGAGGGCCCGCACTGGCAGCTGGACCGCGACAACCCGGTGCATTCGGAGCTGGCGGCCGAGGCGGTGCACGAGGCGATCGCCCGCGCCGGTCGCTACGCCGCAGCGCTCGGTGCCACGTTGGGGCGCCTGGTCGAGCTGACCGACACCGGGATGGCCCACGGCGGCCGCGAGATGATGTTCGCGGCCTCGGCGAGGGCCGTGGACATGTCGCCCGGCCTGGAGACGCTCGACTTCACGCCCCAGCCCATCGAGGTCTACGCGGGCGTTCAGGGGCGCTGGTATCTGACCCTGCCCGACTAGCTAGGGCTGGCTGATGCGGTCGATGACCAGGGGCGTGGGCGTGAAGTCGGTGCCGATGTCGTAGCCGCCCTCGAGCGACTGCATGGCGCGCTCGAACAGCGCCGGGTCGTCGGTGTGCAACTCCAGCAGCGGTTCGCCCTCCTGTACTGAATCACCCGGCTTGGCCAGCATGACGACGCCCGCCCCGGCCGACACCGCGTCCTCCTTGCGAGCCCGGCCGGCGCCCAGGCGCCAGGCGGCTACCCCGACTGCCATCGCGTCCAGGCGGGTGAGCACCCCCGAGGCCGGCGCGGTCACGACGTGCCGCTCGTTCGCGCTCGGCAACGGCGCCGACGGATCACCACCCTGGGCCGCGATCATGGAACGCCAGACGTCCATGGCCCGGCCGTCGCGCAGCGCCTCGGCGGGATCGACGTCGGCCAGGCCGGCTCCGGCCAGCATCTCCCGAGCCAACGCGAGCGTCAGCGCCACCACATCAGCCGGTCCGCCGCCGGCCAGGACCTCGACCGACTCGGCCACCTCGAGCGCATTGCCCGCGGTGCGGCCCAGCGGCGTCGACATATCTGTCAGCAGCGCCACGGTGCGTACCCCGTGCGCCGAGCCCAGCGACACCATCGTCGAGGCCAGCTTGCCCGCTGAGGCCAGGTCTTTCATGAACGCGCCCGAACCGACCTTGACGTCGAGCACCAGCGCGGCCGAGCCCTCGGCGATCTTCTTGCTCATGATCGACGACGCGATGAGCGGTATCGATTCAACGGTGCCGGTGACGTCGCGCAGCGCGTACAGCTTGCGATCGGCCGGCGCGAGCTGATCGCCGGCCGCGCACACCACCGCGCCGACGTCGTTGAGCTGGCGCACAAAGTCGGCGTTGGAGACCGCCGCCCGCCAACCCGGGATCGATTCCAGCTTGTCGAGGGTGCCGCCTGTGTGTCCCAGACCGCGGCCGGACAGCTGTGGGACGGCCGCGCCGCACGCCGCGACGAGCGGCGCGAGGGGCAGCGTGATCTTGTCGCCGACCCCCCCGGTCGAGTGCTTGTCGGTGGTGGGCCGGGTGACGGCGGACAGGTCCAGCCGCTCCCCCGAGGCGATCATCGCCGCGGTCCAGCGGGTCAGCTCGGCCGGGCTCAGCCCACGCAGGAGCACCGCCATGGCCAGCGCCGCCATCTGCTCCTCGGCCACCGCGCCGCGGGTATAGGCCGCGATCACCCAGTCGATCTGGGCGTCGGACAACGCCCCACCGTCGCGCTTGGTGCGGATGACCTCAACCGCGTCGAACTCGTTCACGCACCGAGGTCCTCGCGGCCGAAGGCCAACGGCAGTACCTCGGTCATCGGCTTGGGTCCATCGACGGTGTCGACGAGCAGATCAGGGCCGCCGTGCTCCCACAGCAGCTGCCGGCACCGCCCACAGGGCATGAGCACCGAGCCGAGGAAGTCGACACAGGCAAACGCCACCAGGCTGCCGCCCCCGCTCGCGTGCAGCGCGGACACCAGCCCGCACTCGGCGCACAGGCCCAGCCCGTACGACGCGTTCTCGACGTTGCAGCCGACGACGATCCGCCCGTCGTCGACGAGCGCCGCCGCGCCGACCGGGAACTGCGAGTACGGGGCGTAGGCGCGACCCATGGCCTCGAGCGCCGCACGCCGCAGCGCCGGCCAATCCACCG
>JBDTXT010000028.1:0-12995 GCA_040006035.1 Pseudonocardiales bacterium
GAGGAGGAAGCGCCGTATCACGCGTTGGGCTTCCCCGCTGGCGGCATGGCGCCCGACGCAGCGGCGAAGCTCGGGCTCACCCTCGAAGCCACCCCCACGCTCGACGATGTGCTCGCTGCGCGGCTCGCGCGCGTGGCCACGATGCGGCGCGTCATCGAGGGGCTCACCGAGGCCGAGCTTGATCGGGTATGCGGTCGAAAGCCGGCGGACCCGTATCCCGACCAGGAGTACGTCGTGCGGCGCTGCCTCAAAGTGGTGCTGAAGGAAGAAGCCGAGCATCACCGTTACGGCGTGCGCGACCTAGCCACGCTCGAGGCCCGCGCCTGAACCGGGTGAGGGTCGAGGGCCTTGCCGTCGACCGCTTGGCCACGGCGAATCATCCGACGATCAAGGTCTTCCCGTAAATCGCCGATCACCGGATCAGGGTCAAGCGGCGGGCGCAGCCACGCGGATGACGTCTACCAGTTCGTCGCGCGTTGGGCCGGGTGCGTACGTCGGTCGCCAGCCGTCCTGGTAGACCGCCCGTGCCAGGGGCTCGGCCGGCCTCAGTGTCTCGGGCAACGCGGTCATCGCGAAGTAGCCTCCGGCGTGCTGGCCAATCCGGGGGTCGGCTTCGACCGCGGCGGCGATGAGGTCGGAGGTGAGCGGGATGCTCAGGTCGAGGTCTTCACCCTGCCAGCGCCTGACCATGCCGCCATCGATCGCGAGGTGGTCGGCTACCCAGGGTTCGATGGCGTGGTCGCACCAAGCGCCGAACGGCTCGGCCACCGCGGGTGGGTCGGCGCCCTCGTCGAGAAGCGCGAGCAGCGCCGCGACCTGCATGCAGGCCATCGCGATCCCGCGCCCTCGGGTCGGGGTCGTGGTCGCCACCGAGTCCCCCACGGCGACCAGTCCCGGCGTGCCGACCTGTCGCCGGTAGACGTTACGCAGCGCCCCGCCGACGAGAACCGCTGAGGTGGGCTGCGCACGGTCCGGGCGGGTCCACTCAGCGACGGCCGGAATGGCTCGGCAGGCCGCCTCGAAGGCGGCCTCGAACCGCAGTGATTTGAGTGCGGCGTCCGCGGTGGGGCGCACGAGCACTACCGAGAAGTGGCCGGCCTCGTGTAGGAAGACCAGGCACTGGTAGCCGTCGAAGTCGGCCATGTAGGCAATCGGGCTCACCATGGGCCCGGGTTCTGCTCCGGGTATCAGCTGGTAGGTGCGGTCGACGTACGCGAGGCCGCAGTCGCCGTCGAGCTCCGGGTCGCCCCCCTGCGCGCTCGACCGGCCAAGGCGCCCGGCTCGGCCTGAGGCGTCCACGACGAGGTCGGCCTCGACGAGGGATCCATCGACCCGAGCGCCGACGACCTGACCGCGGTCGAGGACCAGTCCGTCGACGTGACCCGTGCGCAAGGTGAGGCCGGGCTGCTTCTCCGCCGCGTGTCGAAGGGCTCGCTCGAAGGTCGATCGGCGTGAGAGCACCCCCAGTACCTGGGGAGATCCGGCGGGGTCTGGCGCCTCCACCGGGCGGGCGCCCAGCTCCCGCCAGCTGTTGAAGGCTTCTGGCCATTCGGCCAGGAGGGTCATTGGCACCTGGGGCCGGAATCCGTGGGCGTGCTCGAACTGCATGACGCCACGACGGATCCAGGCGTCTCCCGTCGGGCCGGGGTCCCGATCCACAGAAGTGACTTGGTGTCCGCGGCGTGCCAGGGCGGCGCCGAGTAGGAGTCCTGTCGGGCCCGATCCCACGATGAGTGTCCGCACGATCGGACTCCATTACACTGTGAATGAGTTGATTACACTTAGAGTGACTTCAAAAGGAGTTGGTGTCAAGATGCCCCAGGCACGCCGCCCGTACCGGTCGGCCCTCCGTGAGGAACAGGCGCGCGCGACGCGGCGAGCGGTTGTCAGCGCTGCCCGTGACCTCTTCGTTGAGCTCGGGTGGTCACGCACGACCATCGACGCCGTGGCCGCCCGAGCCGGGGTGAGCCGCAAGACGGTGTTTACCTCGGTCGGTGGCAAGGCGGCACTTCTGAAGCTCGCGCTGGACTGGGCGTTGGTGGGTGACGACGAACCGGTGCCGATGTCCGGGCGGCAGGTCATCGCGGAGATGGAACACCTGACCGATCCCCGCGCGCTCGTGGCCCGTTGGGCACAGTTCGTCGCCGAACTGGAGGAGCGGGCGGCGCCCCTGGCCGACGTACTCGCCGTGGCTGCGGACGCCGACCCGGAAGCCGCCGATGTGCACGCGGTGTCCGAACGTAACCGGCTCAGGGGCGCGGAGTTCATCGTGGCTCGCCTCACCGCGACCGGTGGCCTGCGACCGAGACTCACCACCGAGCGCGCCGTAGCCGCCGCCCTGGTGCTCATGGACCCCGCCGTTCACCGCACGCTCGTCCGCGAGCACCGCTGGACGAGCACTGAATACGCCGACTGGATCGAGCGCGCGGCCGTGGCCGAGCTCGTCAAGCCAGACAATGCCCAAGGCACGAAGCGACCACGCGCGAAACGCTGAGCGGCGCCTCGGCGGGAGTCCCTCGCGACAACACTGAACCGCAACCCCCTGCGACCCACGTCGGCAAGTCCAGCGACAGTCGGAACCTTCACTCCGCAAGCTGCTACGACCGGCTTGATGAGCGAGGTCGTCTGAGGCGGGGACGGAGAGGTGCTGGTGGAGGTCGGGGTTGTCGAATTCGATTCGCCCGGGCGTGGATTCCAGGCCACGGCGGCACACCTCGCGGACCTCGTCGATACCGATGTACTGCAGCGGACCGGCGTGCTCGTAGGACACGACGTCGGGCGCGATGTGTTCCATCAGCCCGTCGAGGTCCTTCGCCGCGGTGCGGTCGAACCAGCGCTCGTGCACCGATCGGATCTCGGCGGCTGAGGCGTCCACCGATCCGCTTGCATCTACGAAGGAGTGATGCTCATGGGTGACCACCCACCGGTTGTCCACTTTGCTAAGCCCGATGGTGAGCCGTAGTCGGTGCTCGGGGTTGCGATCGAACTCTGCAGCTGTGCCGCATCGCAGCAGCGCGAAGGCGAACGCGACGTCGGTGCCGGCTGTGACCTCGAGCGAGTCGATCTCGAACATCGCGCCGGCGGCCTGCCACTGGAAGAAGCCCGGCCAGGTCTCGCGGTAGGCGGCCAGGCCGCGGACACCGTGCTCGGGAGGCGGGACGTCGAACATCACGATGTCGGGCGCGTGGTCGGCGAGGACCGTGGGCAGGTCGCCAGTGTGGACGGCCGCGGCCCACCGCTCGATAAGGTCGCGGATCTGCTGTTCGTCGCTCATGTTGCCTCCCCGTGGTTGGTCCACTAAGTGAACCCGGCCGGCGCACCAATTCATCGCAGCGCGCCATGATGGGCACATGACCGCATCCGCCGAGCTGCTCGACGTGGCGCAGTGTCGGACGTCTCGACGAGCGGGGCACCCTCGGCAACAACGCGACGGCCGCAGATCAGCATGTGCTGGGCCAATGGATGGCACGCCTGCTGATGTCGCTAGACCGCACCATGGTCGACCTGTCCGAAAGGTGGTTCTAGACAATGGAATGGACCGGGGCTCGCTACGCCGACATGCCAACAGTCGAGGTCGAGACCTCGATCGACGCCCCACCGGATCGGGTCTGGTCTCTCGTGTCCGACATCAACCTGATGCCAACCCTGAGCACAGAACTACAAGCCGTCGAATGGCTGGACGACCCACCCGCACCGTCGCTCGGCGCGCGGTTCCGCGGACACAGCGAACATCCGTCTCTCGGCACCTGGTCGACCGTCTCCCACGTTGTGGAGCACGAGCCGGCACGAGTGTTTGCCTGGGCCGTCGGGGACCTCGACCAACCCACCGCGATCTGGCGTTTCACACTGCGACCCAGCGGCGCCGGCACTGTATTGAGCCAGTGGATGCAGCTCGGTCCCGGCCGTTCGGGGCTGAGCCGTGTGATCGACCAGATGCCAGACAAAGAGGAGAAGATCGTCTTTGTCCGGCTGCGGGAATTCGAGGAGTCGATGACCCGCAGCCTTGCTGCGATCAAGACGATGGCTGAGCAGGCGTGATGCGAACAGCGACGACCGTCGAGGCCAGCCAGCACGCCACCTGGCGGGAGACCCTGGACTTCGTTTTGGAAGCCGAGAAACTCGGGCTGGATACCTGCTGGGTCGCTGAGGCCTGGGGCTCGGACGCACCCTCGACCTTGGGGTACCTCGCCGCACGCACCGACCGGTTGCTGCTCGGCTCCGGGATCATCCAACTCGGCACCCGGACACCGGTGTCCATCGCGATGACTGCCATGACGTTGGCGAACCTGTGCGACGGGAGGTTCATCCTCGGGCTGGGCCCTTCGGGTCCGCAGGTGATCGAGGGCCTGCACGGCGTTGAGTTCGCCAGCCCGCTCGCCCGGATGCGCGAGACAATCGAGGTCGTCCGGCACGCGTTCGCGGGCGAGAAGATCTCCTATCTCGGAAGCCAATTCCAGATTCCACGGCCGAACAGTGGTGCCCGCCCGATGCGGCTGTCGTTGCCGGCCAACCCCGACATCCCGATCTACCTGGCCGCGATGTCGCCGAAGATGCTGGAGTTGACCGGCGCACTCGCCGACGGCTGGCTCGGCACCAGCTTCGTTCCCGAAGGATCAGCGGCCTACTTCACGCATATCGACCACGGACTGAACGCTGCGGGGAGAACACGCGACGAGCTTGATGTGTGCCAAGGGGCTGAGGTCGCTTTCTTCCCAGACGAGGACGCAGTCGCCGTCCACGTGGCATCACGAAAGAAGGAACTTGCGTTCAGCCTCGGTGGAATGGGTTCCCAGGACACGAACTTCTACAACAACGCCTACAGCAGGCAAGGCTGGAGAGACATCGCCGCCGAGGTCATGGAACGGTGGCAAAAGGGCGACCGCGATGGTGCCACCGGCCTGATCACAGACGAGATGGTGCTCAGCACCACCCTCATCGGCACAGAACAGATGGTGCTCGATCGGCTGAAGGTATGGCGCGACACCGGCGTGAACACCGTTCGCCTCTACCCCGCGGGCGACACCCTGAATACCAGGCTCGAAACGCTTGGGCGCGCTATCGACCTCGTTCGCGAGGTGCACTGAACCGGCGATTCGGGGCTGCGCGGCGAATGTCCACCGCGACGCTGTGGCGCCGACAGGGTTCAATTTGCGGCCTATCGATGAGGCCGCTCCGATCGCCCTCGTGGCCCGGGTCGGACGATCGGCTTGGCGATTGGTTGACCTGCGCGACGGGCCTTGAATAATCAACGACAGTCGAGGCCGGGAGGGCGCCGTGAGACCTGCTGGTGAACACTCCTCCTCCGCAGGCGCGCCCTCGAGCACGGTGGCCACTCTGCTGTTCACGGACCTCGTCGATTCGTGCGGGCTGCACGCTCGCCTCGGTGACGAGGCGATGGACGATCTGCGCCGGGCCCACTACACCCGCCTCGGCGAGGCCATCGAGGCCGCGGGCGGGCGAGCCGTGAAGCACCTCGGCGACGGCGTGATGGCCGTGTTCAGCAGCGCCGTCGACGCCGTCGGCTGCGCCTCGGCCATCCAGCGCGGCAACGCGGGACCGAACGCCGGCGAGTCGCTCTCGGTACGGATCGGCCTGAACTCGGGGGAGGTCACGACCGAGGAGGGCGACTATTTCGGTGCCGCGGTGAACATCGCGGCGCGACTGTGCCAGGCGGCCGATGGCGGCGAGATCATCGCGTCCGACCTCGTCCGAGGCCTCGTGGGCAACCGCGGCGGGCACCGGCTCGACCGGCTCGGCGCCCTTTCGCTGAAAGGGATCTCGGAGCCGCTCCCGGCGTGGCGTGTCGACTGGTCGGGGCCATCCACAACCGAGCCGGCTTCGGTCGCGCGGCACCTGCCGACAATCCGCGCACCGTTCCCGCCCGTCCTCGGCCAGCCCACGGCGACGTCTTTCGTGGGCCGGGTGAACGATCTGGACCGCCTGCGCAGCCTCTGGGCCGAGGTGACGTCCGGTGCACGGCGCCTCGCCTTCGTCGCCGGCGAGCCCGGCATCGGCAAGACCCGGCTGTGCACGGAGTTCGCCGCCGGCCTCCACGACGCGGGCGCCCTCACGCTGTACGGCCACGCAGACGAGGAGGCTGTCCTCCCTTATCAGGCTTTCGTCGAGGCGATCGATCAGCTGCTGACGACCGTCGAGCCGTCGTGGCGCGACGAGTTGATCCGTCACGCGGGCGACGATCTGCTGCGCATGACGCCGCTGGTGCGCGCGGCGCGACCGAGCCGCGATCCCAGCGGCGGGCTCGACGCCGAGACAGAGAGGTATCGGCTGTTCGAGTCCGTGACGGCCGCCTTCGCGCGCGCCGCGCAGAGCGCGCCGGTTCTCGTCCTCCTCGACGATCTGCACTGGGCGGATAAGCCGACCCTGCTGCTCTTGCGGCATCTCGCCCGCTCGCCGAAGCTGCGCGGTGTGCTCCTTCTCGGGACCTACCGGGAGACCGATCTCGATCGTCGCCATCCCTTGTCCGAGACACTCGCCGACCTCAGGCGCGAACCGCGCTACGAGCGCGTTCTGCTGCGCGGTCTGTCGGCGACCGAGGTCCGTGAGTACATGGAGGCCGGCGCGGGACATCAGTTCACCGGACGTGGCCTCGCCGTGCCGGAGGCGATCTACCAGGAGACCGAGGGAAATCCGTTCTTCGTCGCCGAGGTGATGCGTCACCTCGTCGAGACCGGCAAGTTCTTCCAGCGTGACGGCGTGTGGGTCTACGACGCTGTGACGACGAGCGAGCTCGGTCTGCCCGAGGGCGTCCGTGACGTGATCAGCCGGCGACTGGCGCAGCTCGATCCCGCGACGAACCAGGTACTGACGCTCGCCTCCGTGCTGGGACGGGAATTCGGCTTCGACCTGCTGGTCGCGATGGCCGGGCCGGAGCTCGACGTGCTGGCCGCCGTCGAGGAAGGCGTCAACCGCGGACTGCTCAACGAGGTGCCACACGCACGTGCTGCGGCGTACGCGTTCTCGCACGCGCTGATCCGGCAGACGCTCTACGAGGAGTTGAGCCTGCCGCGTAAGCAGAAGCTGCATCTGCGGGCAGCTCAGGCGATCGAGGAGGTGCACACCAAAGACACGTCCCGCCATGTCTCCGCACTGGCCACGCACTATGCCGCAGCGGGCGCGGCGGCGGACCCGGACAAGGCGATCGACTACGCCCTACGTGCGGGCCGGGTCGCCTACGCCGCGGCGGCATACGAGGAGGCCGTCAGCTACCTGGACTCGGCTCGGCAGCTTCTCGAGGAGGAGCGGCCCGGCAGCGATCTGCTCGGACCCGTGCTGGAGCAGCTGGGCGATCTGATCCACGTGACGGGTCTGGACCGCGCGAAGGGCATCGAACATCTACAGCAGGCCCTCGCGCTGTACTCCGAGCAAGAGCGTGACGACCGCCTGGTGTGGGTGCAGTCGCGCCTCGGGCGGGCGTACTCGACATTTCCCGCCACCATGGATATCCACCGGGCCTTCGAGCACTACGGCGCGGCCAAGCAGCTGGTGAGCGGCTGGCCGAGCAGCGTTCCCCTCGGCTACCTGCACGTCGGCATCATGAGTGCCGCGCTCTGGGGAGCCCGCACCGACGAGGGGCTCGACGCGGCCGAGGAGGCCCTGGCTATCGCCGAGGCCACCGGGAACGAGGCCCTCTGGTTGAACGCCGCGGCAGTGAAGGGCTGGTTTCTCGCCGACCGGAACCGGCTGCCCGAGGGAGTTCAGCTGCTTGAGGACGCGTGGCAGGCGGCAGATCGTTCCGGACACGTTGTCGGTGCGTTCTTCGCCACGCTGCAACTGTGCGGCCTGCGCTCGTACACCTGGGACTTCCGAGCTGGGGAGGCTGCGGCCAAGCGCGAGATCGAGACCGGCCGGCTCGACCAGATTCCGGACTGGCGTGAGGTGTTGCTCGGCTACAGCCTCGAGCAACAGGTGATGCTCGGGGAGGACGCGCCCGCCCGGGCGTTCTTCGCTGAGCATCCGCAGATCGCGCGCAATGCCGCTACCCTCGGCGCGCGCTTGCTGATGATGGACGGGAAGTGGGAGGAGGTTCCTGACCATCTGGCGGTGACCGCGCGACAGTTCCAGGAGCGGGGCGTCAACCTGCCGTCGTTCACGCTGTACGCGTCCTTGTCGCATCACCTCGAGTCGATCGGCGACGTGGCCGGCAGCCTGGCAGCGGTCGAGCAGTCGCTCGCGATCGCCGAAGTCCACGGCGGAGCCCTCGTCGAGGCGTTTCCTCGGGTACTGCGTGCGCGCGTGCACCTTCGCCTCGATGAGTTCGACGAAGCCCGGCGGACGATTGACCTGATTCGGCAGCGCATCACGGTCGCGGACTGGGGCGGCGTGCAGTGCCGCTTGCTGGAGATCGAGGCGGAGGTCGCTCTCGCCCAAGGACACCGCGACGAGGCCGACCAGAAGTACGCCGCGGTGATGGCGGCCGCCGCGCAGTACCCGTTCATGACGTACGACGCCTTGTTCCAGCAACGCTGGGGAGAACGCTTGAAGCAGCTCGGCGAGACCGGCCGGGCGGACCAGCACTTCGACCGCGCGGTGGAGATCTTCGAGCGCAACGGATTCGCTCGGCGCTGGACCGACAACGTCGGCGCGATCCGCCAGTAGCTCGGCCGACGGTGTTGTCGACCGAGCCGGCGACCGGCCCATAGAGCGAGCTGGCCGGCCCGCGGGCCTTCTGCACGGCCGTCTACGACCAGCTCCGAGGTCGATATCCGCACCGACCCGCGAGGTCGTGTCCAGTGGTGCTGATGCATGCACAAGCCCGGGTGGCGGCTCGCGAATTGCCTCAATATGAGGAAGGGAGGCGTCATCGGCCAGGGTCACCAGGACGTCGCACCGTTCCGGCCGGCCACGAAGACTGTGCTCCACCAGGCCGACGGCACGACGGTGGTGATCCACCCGGACGGCAGCAAGGAGCGACGGTGCTAAGCCTGCCCGCTTCTGGCACCGCTGCTCGGCGACCGCATCGAGGCCGTTGTCCGCGCAAATAGGCTGCTTTCGTCGCGGCATTATCGGGTTCGGGTCGTGGGGCGGTGCGGGTGGTCTCGTCCACCGATGGTGATCACGCATTGCATGCCAGGATGGGATGGGCGCCCAGCGCGAGAGGACACCATGAGGCACTTCATCGATTGGGGTACTGCCACGGTCGAGTGGACGGTGAACGGGCACGAATTGAGTGCGCCCTTCGCCTTCGACGCCAGCCCGCGCCAGGTCCAGGCGGTCACCAAAGCGGTCGAAGCTGCACTTCACCAGCTACGCCGAGACGACGTGATCGTCACCTGTGTCGAGTCCGGCGACGACAGCCTGGGCGAGCTGCTGCTCACGTCCGACCGGTTGCTGAGCCTGGACCCCGTCGCCATCAGAGGCGCGATCGACCACGCCGCCGACGGTGCTGCCAACGACGCTGGGGCGCAGGACGCCGACGAGGCCGCTCCGATTGCCTCCTGGGTGGCCGCCCTGCGGGCCGCGCCGTAACGCCCATCTACCACCGGGGCAGACGGGATGGAAAAAATCGGGCATACTGGATCCGTAACTTTCCAACTACCGTCTACCTCGGGGAGTTAGATTGCGACCTCCATCCAGGCTCATCGCCACGTTGGCAACGATCGGCTTGGCGATCGCCCTCACCGCTGGCTCGCTCATGGTTGCCGGCCCCAGCGATGCGGCCCCCGGCGCTAGCACCGAAGGTCCCTCAGCGCCCGCGCCTTGTCCGGTGGATCCCAACGCCCAGAAGAGTGAGCTGCGCGCGATGTGGATCGCGTCGGTGGTCAACATCGACTGGCCCTCCAAGCCCGGACTGAGCGCCGAGCAGCAGCAGTCCGAGCTGTCGGGCTGGCTCGACATGGCGGTGGCGCAGAAGCACAACGCCGTGTTCCTGCAGGTGCGCCCGACGGCCGACGCGTTCTGGCCTGGCGCGCTCGAGCCGTGGTCGAAGTACCTCACCGGGACCGCCGGCGCGGACCCCGGATACGACCCGCTGGGTTTTGCGGTGGCCGAGGCGCACAAGCGCAACCTTGAGCTGCACGCGTGGTTCAACCCCTACCGCGTATCCATGGACGTGGATCTCAGCAAGCTGGCCCCGAACCATCCCGCGCGCCTGCACCCCGACTGGGTCGTTCCGTATGGCGGCAAGCTCTACTACAACCCCGGCGTCCCAGCGGCACGCACGTTCGTCGAGGACGCGATCATGAATGCGGTCACGAAGTACGACATCGACGGCGTCCACTTCGACGACTATTTCTACCCGTATCCCATTGTGGGACAAGCATTTCCCGACGACGCCCAGTTCGCGGCCTACGGCTCCGGCTTTCCCAGCCGGGCCGACTGGCGACGTGACAACATCAATAAGCTGATCACCGAGCTGGGGTCGAGGATCAAGGCGGCCAAGCCTTGGGTGAAGTTCGGCGTGTCACCATTCGCCGTCTGGCGGAACAAGGCCACCGACCCCCTGGGCTCCGACACGACCGCCGGCGCGCAGACCTACGATGACCTCTACGCCGACACCCGGCGCTGGGTGCGCGAGAGCTGGATCGACTACATCGCGCCGCAGATCTACTGGAGCGAGGGCTTCGCGCCCGCCGACTACGACAAGCTCGTGCCGTGGTGGTCCGACGTCGTGCGGGGCACGAACGTCCACCTCTACATCGGGCAGGCGACCTACAAGATCGGCACCTCGACTCAGTCACCCGGCTGGTCCAACCCGCAGGAGATGAGCAACCATCTCACCTTCAACTCCGCTTTCCCCGAGGTGAAGGGCAACATCTACTTCAGTGCCAAGGACGTTCGCGCCGATCGACTGGGCGCCACCACCCTGCTCAACCAGCAGCATTACGCCCATCCCGCGCTGGTCCCAGCGATGACCTGGCTCGATGACCGAGCGCCGAAAGCACCGAAGACACTGCAGGCGTGGGTCACCAGCAGTAGCGTTCGACTCACCTGGCGCCCGGGCGACGAGAGCACCACCTCGTACGCCGTCTACCGGCTCCCGGCCACGCCCGGTCTGGTTCCCTCGACAGACTGCCGGATCGCCGACGCGACCCACCTCGTGGCGACGATGCGAGCAACTGGTCAGGCGCAGACGTGGACCGACCCTTCCGCCGAGCCCGGCCAGCGCTACACCTACGTCGTCACGGGGCTCGACCGGACGTGGAACGAGTCCGCGCCCGCGCAGGTGACCACGCGCCGCTGACGCGGGCAGTTCAGCCCTGACCCGACGACGGGTGGTGCTCCCGGTCGCGGTCTCGCAGCCGTTTGAGCACCACCCAGGCCGTGATGCCCGACAAGAGGATGATGACGAGCAGCACCGCGAAGGCCCAGTGTGAGGATTGCGGCCCGGCCTCGCCCGGCACCCAGGTGTTCACGCCCATGACGCCAGCCACCAGGGTGGGGATCAGGATGGCCGCGCCGCCCACGGCGATGTTGTGTTGGAAGCGGTCGTTGCGGTGCCGCTCCTCGTCGTCGCGATGACGCTCGTCTTCGTCCTCGCGCAGCTGTAACAGGTCATAAGCGCTGCGCAGCGTCTGGCTGAATTCTTGGAGAGCCTGCAATGCCGCGTCGATTCGGTCGTCCACGCGTAGGGCAATTTCATAGCCGCCGGAATCCCGAGTGCCGGTGACACCTGGGAACCAGGCGCGTTCGATGTCCTGGCGCATCCCGGTCGTGTTCAACGGACCGAGCCAGTCGCGCAGGATCGCAGCCAGGGCTCGGGTTTCCAGCAGCGTCTCGCGATCGGTCGGCTTGCGGCGACGGAAAAAGTCGAGCTCCCATTCCTCCTCCCACACGTAGAGCTGCCGCGCTGCTGCGGCATAGGTCAGGGCGAGCTCGAGCAGGACCAGTACCGCAAGATCCCCGGCGCTGGCGAACGCCTCCCCACGCCAGTGCCGGTCGACCTCGGTGAACAGTTCATCCGGGGGCGACGGCGGGTTCTCCCGGATCCGGTTCGGGCCGCGATAGGCCTCCGCATCATGCCAGCAGGTGATGATCCAGTCGCCGCCTACGAGGAACTCGACGGGCTCGAAGATGAAGACACCGGCCTTGGACTGGCTGTCGGCCTCGGCACCGTCGTCGGACTCGCAGGCGCGGACCTGGAACGCCGCGACGCCCCTGATCCCACCGGTGCCCCACTGCTTGACCTTGGGACGCGGGTCGGGCGACAACAGGTCCTCGACCATGTCGCGAGTCAGTTGCCCGCCACAGTGCGGGTTCACGACGTCCAGCAGTTCAGCCGGGTCGACATGGGCCGTGTTGGCGATGTTGAACCAACGAATGTCGCCGGCGGCGGCGCTGGGCAGAGCATCGGCAGCAACGGTTCGCATCGGCGCGCCGGTGCTGGCGGTGCGGACCGTCAGGACGTCGTTGAGCGAGCCGGTCCGTGCACCGGATGAGTCGCCGTGCGCCGAGTCGTTCGCCCAGGACAGCACGACCGTGTCACGACGTTCGACCGTGGCGAGCGGTGGGTCGACCGTCAGCCCGACATCGCTGAGAGCCGACGCCATGCGCTGACTGGCCTCCTGCGACAACCGTGGTATCCCGAACTCGGTCATGAGGGTGCGAATCTCGAACCACCCCCCGCGGCGGCCGGAACGGCCCTGCACCTGCCCAGCGATGCGCTCAGCGATCTCGCGGTCCGAACTGTTTTCGCTCACCGGCAATTACTAGTTGCTAGAGAAGCCGGGCGCAAATCTGTCGTGCCGTTGCCCGTCAGCCGATCTTGGTCGGGGCCGGTACGGTCTCGACCCTCTTCTACCCGCACCTCATGGCCTGTTGTTTCCGGTCGTCACGCTGGCGTCGCCGCGAACCTGCGCACGGCCTGCGCCGTGGTGCTTGGCAGACAGATCAGTTCGGCCGTCGCGAGCACCTGCGCCGACGGGAACAGGTGGGTCAGGCTGTGAGCCAGTCCGGGCACCGGCTGCCCGTGTTGTTGCACCAAGGCACCCATCCGTTCGCGCGCAACGTCATGGCTGCAGTGCTGAGCGATCAGGGCG
>JBDTXT010000029.1:0-12843 GCA_040006035.1 Pseudonocardiales bacterium
TTCATCCAGATCGACACCACCAATGTGCTGTTCATCGTGGGTGGCGCGTTCGCCGGGCTCGACCAGATCATCGAGGCCCGCGTCGGCAAGAAGGGCCTCGGCTTCGGCGCCGAGCTCTACACGAAGTTCGACAAGGACACCCGCGACGTCTTCGGTGACGTGATGCCCGAGGATCTCATCAAGTTCGGGCTCATCCCCGAGTTCATCGGCCGGCTGCCGGTGATCACCTCGGTGCGCCAGCTCGACCAGCACGCGCTGGTTCAGATCCTCACCGAGCCCCGCAACGCACTGGTCAAGCAGTACGCGAAGCTCTTCGAACTCGACAACGTAGAGCTCGAGTTCGAGCAGTCTGCCCTCGAGGCGATCGCCGATCAGGCCGTGCTGCGCGGAACGGGTGCCCGCGGACTGCGCGCGATCATGGAAGAAGTCCTGCTGTCGGTGATGTACGAGGTGCCCTCACGCGAGGACGTCGCCCGCGTCGTCATCAACCGCGAGACGGTTCTCGACCACGTCTACCCCACGCTGGTCCCGCGCGAAGCGCCCAAGCGCCAGCCCCGCGAGAAGTCGGCCTGAGCTGCGACGCCTCGCCCCGTGTCTTACGGCTGAATTACGGCACGCAATTCTGACCTGCGAGGTCTAGCCCCGGTGAGATCTTGATGCCTACGTTGGTTCTTCCCGACGGAAGGACATCACGATGACGGTCAAGCTCGGACTCCTCGCCCTGCTCGAGGCGAAGCCCGGCAAGGGTGCTGATCTGGCGGCATTTCTCGAGAGTGGCCAGGCGCTGGCCGCGGCCGAGCCCGGGACGGTCACCTGGTATGCCTTCAAGATCGACGACGTCACCTACGGAATCCTCGACACCTTCGAATCCGAGGACGGCCGCCAGGCCCACCTCAACGGCCAGATTCCCGCCGCGCTCGGTCAGGTCGGCCCCGACCTGCTGGCCAAGGATCCCGACATCCGTCCGATCGACATCCTCGCCGTCAAGTAGCACTGCCCACCTCGCCCGGGCGGCGCCCTCGACACCAAAGCCATCACCGCGGGCGGAGTGCAACGGGGTCAGGTGGCCACGGGGAGCGGAGCTGATGGCGGGGCCGGCACCGCGGCCGCCGGTGCCGCCGCGGCGCGAAGGAGGCGGCGGGCGAACAGCAGCGGCGCCAGCAGTCCGGACACCCCCGCGGCCACGAAGATCTCGCGCGGGCTCAGCACGGCCGCCAGCAGGCCGGCCACTGCGAAGGCGGCGAGTTGGGTTCCGGAGGCGACCCCGTTGAGCACGGCACCCACCCGGCCGCGGGCGTCGGCTGCCGCGCGGCCCATCACCAGCGAACCGAGCGTCAGGTTCAGCACGCCGTTGGCGGCACCGCCGGCGAGCGCCACCGGGAGCAGCCAAGCCACGCTGGGTGCTGCCGCGAAGGCGGCCAGCGCGCCCGCCAGCGCCACGGCCGAGGCGACGAACGCCCGGGCCAGGGGCAGGTCGCCGCGCAGACGTCCGCCGAACACCGAACCCGCCAGGGCGCCCAGCCCGTACGTGGCGCCGACGATGCCGTACCAGCTGGTGCTGGCGTGCAGCGTCTCGCGGATGAGGAACACCTCGACCACATTCACCATCGCGCCGAGCATCACGAACAGCGCCAGCAGCAGGAAGAGCATTTTGAGCAGCGGATCGGCGCGGACGATGCCCAACCCGCCGGCCTTCGTCCGAGGTACCCCGGTGGCCTGCGAGCCGCGCCGGGTGGTGATCAGCATCCCGGCCGCGGTAATGGCCAGGAATGTCGTGGCGTCGAGCAGCAGTGGTACTCGAGCTCCGTACAGCCCGGTGAGCAGCCCGGCCAGCGCCGGTGCCGCGATGCTCGCAATGGTCGTGCCGGCCTGGGTGAGCCCGATGGCCTTGGGCAGTTGCCCGGTGCCGACGATGCTCGGCAGCAGCGCCTGCCAGGTCGCGCCGTTGACGGCCTGCCCGGCCCCCAGAGCCGCGACCAGCCCCAGGACTGCACCGGTGCCAGTGGTGTAGGCGAGCAGCACGCACAGCACTCCTTGGGCGAGGCTCGACACGACAAGCAGGACCCGGCTGTCGTAGCGGTCGACCAGTCGCCCCACGATGCCAGCGAGTAGCAACAGGGGGAGCATCGCCGCGATCAGCAGCGCGGCGATCGCCGTCGGCCGCGCACCGTGGGACTGCAGGCGCAGTACCAGTGCGACGGCGGCGACCTCGTCGCCGAGCAGCGAGACCGACTTGGCGACGACGACCAGCCAGAGGTCCCGGCGCGAAGATGTGAAAGACATACTGTGAAGTTATTACTTCACAATATCCAGGTCAAGCTCCGTTCCGGCAGTAACGTCTGTGCCCGTGACCCCTCGCCAGAAGAAGGACGTCCGTCCGGCGATCGAGCTGCACGATCCGCAGTCGATAAAGGCGCTGACACACCCGGCCCGGCTCGCCGTCCTCGATGAGTTGTTCGCCGGGCGCGAACTGACCGCGACCGAGTGCGCCGAGATCGTCGGGCTGAGCCCCAGCGCGATGAGCTATCACCTGCGGGCGCTGGAGAAGGTCGGCATCGTGGAACGGGCAGACGCGAGCGGGGACGGCCGGCAGCGGCCATGGCGGGCAGCCGGCAGCAAGCTCACCGTCACCACCGACCAGTCACTCGTCGCATTCGCAGCCGGGGCTGTTGTCGGCAAAACGGTGGCCGACCGGCTGAACCAGGGCTTTGCCCGGTGGATGGAGCGCACCCCGACCGAGGACCCGGCGTGGCGAGATGTCGGCGGCATCAGCAGCGCGCTGGTCTGGCTGACCCACGAGGACGCCGAACACGTAGAGAAGATCATCACCGACCTGATCGACGAATACCGCGGGCGATCGGCAACCGATCATCCCGACGGCGCCCGGCGGGTGCGCATCGGCCTGCTGCTCTACCCCAACGACGAGGCGCAACCCGCTAGGGACGCTTGATTAGGCTGGGCCAATGAGTGAACGCGCCGTCCCCGCCCCTTCCCAGATGCCGGCCGAGGACGGGTGGGCCAGCTTCGTCCGCGATCGCACCGACGAGGATCTGGCCCAGGCCCGCGAACTGCTCGACACGCTCAAGGATGGGAGTGAGCGCTCGGCAGCCCAGACGCTTGAGCTCTGGAACGACGCCGACATCCGGCTGCGCAACGCCGGCGCACGCGCGGGCGTACTGGCCCAGGTGCACCCTGACGAGCAGGTGCGCACGCTGGCCGAGGACCGCGAGCAGCAGGTCTCCCGGTTCGACACCGACCGCGGCCTGGACCGGCGGCTCTACGACGTGCTGGCCGCCGTCGCGCCCGAAGGCCTGGACGAGCAGGCGGCGCGGGTGCTCGAGCGGACCCTGCGCGACTTCCGACGCAGCGGCGTCGACCGCAGCGAGGAGGTCCGCGACCGGCTCCGTGAGCTGGCCGAGCGGGCCACCATCGTCGGTCAGGAATTCTCCCGAAACATCCGCGACGACGTCAGGTCGATCCGGGTGACCCCGGACCGGCTGGCTGGTCTGCCGCAGGACTTCATCGACAGCCACCCGGCCGATGCCGAGGGTCTGGTCACCGTGAGCACCGACTACCCGGACGTCGTCCCGTTCCGCACCTTCGCCCACGACGCCGCGGCACGCCGTGAGCTCATGATCGTGTTCCTGAACCGCGCCTGGCCGCAGAACGACGCCCTGCTGGCCGAACTGGTCGACCTGCGCGCCGAGCAGGCGACCCTGCTCGGATACGACAGCTGGCCGGACTTCGACGCCGAGGTCAAGATGATCGGCACCTCGGCGGCGATCGGCGAGTTCATCGAGCGCATCACCACGCTGGCTGACGCCGCGGCCCGTCGTGATGTTGACGTGCTGCTCCAGCGCCGCCAGGTCGACGAGCCGGATGCGACCGGCCTCGATTTCAGCAACACTGCCTACTACGGCGAGCTGGTACGCCAGGAGCAATTCGACGTCGACGCGCAGGAGGTCCGGCGCTACTTCGACTTCGAACGGGTCCGGGCCGGGTTGCTCGAGGTCACCGGGCGCCTGTTCGGCCTCGACTACGTGCCGGCACCTGACGCCGAGGTTTGGCACCCGGACGTGGCGGTGTACGACGTGCATTCCGAGGGCGGCGAGCAGCTCGGCCGCATCTACCTCGACCTGCACCCGCGCGACGGCAAGTTCAAGCATGCGGCACAGTTCGACATCGTCCCCGGCATCGCCGGCCGCCAGCTGCCGGAAGGGGGGCTGGTCTGCAATTTGCCGCGCGGCCTGATGGAGCACTCCGACGTGGTTACGCTGTTTCACGAGTTCGGCCATCTCGTGCATCACGTGCTGGCGGGCAAGCAGCGGTGGGCCCGCTTCTCCGGGGTCGCCACCGAGTGGGATTTCGTCGAGGCGCCGTCCCAGATGCTCGAGGAATGGGCTTGGGACGCGCAGATCCTCAGCTCGTTCGCGCAGGACGCTGACGGCAACACGATCCCGGCCGAGCTGGTCGAGCGGATGCGAGCGGCCAAGGAGTTCGGCAAGGGCTACTTCGCGCGCACCCAGATGTTCTACGCCGCGCTGTCCTACCAGCTGCACCTGAACCGGCCCGCCGACATCACGGCAGCCGTGCGCGAGCTGCAGGAGAAGTACGACGTCTTCGACTACCTGGAAGACACCCACTTCCATGCGTCGTTCGGGCATCTGGAGGGTTACACGTCGGCGTACTACACGTACATGTGGAGCCTGGTCATCGCGAAGGACCTGTTCTCGGCCTTCGATCCGAAGGACATGTTCGACGGCACGGTCGCTGGGCGCTATCGCGACGAAATCCTCGCCCGCGGCGGGAACGCCGACGCCGCCGACCTGGTCACGAACTTCCTCGGCCGCCCCTATTCCTTCGAGGCGTTCGGGCACTGGCTCGCCGAGGCGCCGGTCCGGCTCAGCTGAACGCGAGGCGGGCCCGGTCCTCGACGGGGTAGTAGCCGAGTTGCTGGTAGATCTTGTTCGACGTCGGATTGGCCAGGTCGGTGTAGAGCACCGCTACGGCGCCGTCGTCAAGCACGTCGCGCGTCGCCACGGCGGTGACGGCCGAGCCATGGCCGCGCCCGCGCACGTCTGGCGGGGTGTAAACCGGGCCCACGCGGGCGACGCCGAAGGCGACCGGGTGTCGCCCGGCCATCGCGGCCGTTCGACCGGTCGAGTCGATCCAGAGCCAGAATCGGGAGCGCTGCATCGCGCGCTCGAGGAACTTCTCGGCGTCGAAGCCCGGCGGCAGGTCACCGCCGAACACCTCGCGGGCGAAGGCGCCGTACCAATCCACCAGCAGCACACGGTCGCCTGCCTCGGCCAGCCGGGCGGTGCCCGCAACGGCGGCAGGCTCCGTCAGCTCGTCCAGCCGGAACAGCCGCTCGTCCATGCGCGACGCCGTGGGCAGACCGTGTGCGTCGAGTGCGGCGGCCAGCATCTCGACCACCGCAACCGGCCCGCCGAGCGCGGTGGGGGACTGTGCGGCGATCGCCTCGGCCAGCGGCTCGGGCTCGCGCCAGCCAGTCGTCACCGTGATCGGCGTGTGCTGCTGAGATCGCGCGGCGAGTACGCCCGGGTCGTCGACCGGGTGGGCACACCAGCCGTCGGCATCGGGACCAGCCAGTCCGGCGATGATGCTGCTGAACACGGTGTTGCGCACCGGGTCGGCCGCGAGCAGCGGCTCGACCAGCGCGGTGATCGCGGTGGGGTCCGTGGTCGTGTGCAGGCGCATCGCCTGATCGTGCGTTGCGTGCGGGCTTCACGTCCAACGCAATTCCCACTGAGTGGGTCTTACTACGATGCAAGGCGTGACCGCGACCCCTGACGCCCGTACCGAGCTGCCGACCCAGTACGTGCCGGCGGACGTGGAGGCGCCGCTGTACGAGCGATGGGTCGAGCGGGGCTACTTCACCGCGCACCCAGAGAGCGACAAGCCGCCGTTCAGCATCGTCATCCCCCCACCGAACGTCACCGGCAACCTGCACCTCGGGCACGCGCTCGAGCACCCGATCATGGACGCACTCACCCGCCGGGCCCGGATGCGCGGCTTCGACGCCCTGTGGTTGCCGGGTATGGATCACGCCAGCATCGCGGTTCAGAACCTGGTCGAGCGGCACCTGGCCGAGACCGAGGGCAAGAGCCGCTTCGACTACACCCGCGGGCAGTTCATCGAGAAGGCATGGGAATGGAAGGCCGAGTATGGCGGCAAGATCCTGGGCCAGATGCGGCGCCTGGGCGACAGCGTCGACTGGTCGCGCGAGCGGTTCACCATGGACGAGGGGCTGTCGCGGTCCGTCCAAACGATCTTCAAGAAGCTCTACGACGACGACCTGATCTACCGCGCGGAGCGGATCATCAACTGGTGCCCGCGCGACCTCACCGCGTTGAGCGACATCGAGGTCGACCACGCTGAGGAGCCTGGGGAGCTGACCTCGATCCGCTACGGGGAGGGTGCCGACTCGATCGTCGTGGCCACCACCCGCCCCGAGACGATGCTCGGCGACACCGCCGTCGCGGTGCATCCCGACGACGAGCGCTATGGGCATCTGATCGGCACCGAGTTGCCGTTGCCGCTGACCAACCGGCGAATCCCGGTCGTCGCCGACGAGCACGTCGATCCGGCGTTCGGCACCGGCGCGGTCAAGGTGACGCCGGCGCACGACCCCACTGACTTCGAGATCGGCCGGCGCCACGACCTGCCGATGCTGACGGTCATGGACGAGCGCGCGGTGATCACCGCCCCCGGGCCGTTCGCCGGCCTCGACCGGCTCGAGGCACGCTCGGCGATCATCGCCGCGCTGCGCGAGGACGGCCGCATCGTCGCCGAGAAGCGTCCCTATCTGCATTCGGTCGGGCACTGTTCGCGCTGCGACACCGTGATCGAGCCGAGGCTGTCGCTGCAGTGGTGGGTGCGCGTCGAGACGCTGGCGCAGGCGGCCAGCGCCGCGGTGCGCGACGGCCGGGTGGTCATCGAGCCTGCGTCGCTCGCCCCGCGCTACTTCGCCTGGGTCGACGGTCTGCGTGACTGGTGCATCAGCCGGCAGCTGTGGTGGGGGCACCGCATCCCGGTCTGGTACTCACCCGACGGCGACGACGTCTGCTTCGGCCCGGACGAGACACCGCCACGCGGGTGGACGCAGGACGAGGATGTGCTCGACACCTGGTTCTCGGCCGCACTGTGGCCGTTCTCGACGCTGGGCTGGCCCGACGACACAGCCGACCTGCGCAAGTACTACCCCACGACTGTGCTTGTTACCGGCTACGACATCCTCTTCTTCTGGGTCGTCCGGATGATGCTGTTCGGCCTGTACGCCATGGATGATCAGCCCCCGTTCCGCACCGTCATGCTGCACGGTCTGGTGCGCGACGCCTCGGGCAAGAAGATGTCGAAGTCGCGGGGTAACGTCATCGACCCGCTGACGTGGGTCGATGCCTACGGCGCCGACGCGGTGCGCTTCTCGCTGTTGCAGGGTGCGAACCCCGGCGCGGACCAGGCAATCAACGAGGAGTGGGTCGTCGGGGCGCGCAACTTCTGCAACAAGCTGTGGAACGCGACGCGGTTCGCGCTGCTCAACGGCGCAACCGTGGCCGGTGAGCTGCCTGAAACGATCAGCGGGGCCGATGCGTGGATCCTGTCCCGGCTGCATGCGGTTATCGCCGAGGTCGACGCCCTATACGAGCGCTACGAATTCGCGAAGATCGCCGACGTGCTGTATCACTTCGCCTGGGACGAGGTGTGCGACTGGTACGTCGAGCTGGCCAAGATCACGCTGGCCGGCCCGTCCGGCACCGACAGCCGCCGGGTGCTGGGCGAGGTGCTGGAAACACTGTTGCGGCTGCTGCACCCGATGGTGCCGTTCGTAACCGAGACGCTGTGGACGGCGCTCACCGGCGGTGAGTCAGTCGTGATCGCCGATTGGCCGGTGGCCGACCTGTCCCGCACGGATGCCGCCGCCGAGCGCGAGATCGTCGCTGTCCAGGCGGTAGTCACCGAAGTGCGCCGGTTCCGTTCCGACCAGGGGGTCAAGGCGTCCCAGCGGGTGCCGGCCCGACTGACCGGCGCTGACGCGGTGGAGTTGGCGATCCGCTGGCTGGTGCGCCTGGACGAGGTCGGGGCCGATTTCGCCCCGACGGCATCGCTGACCACCGCCGGTGGTGTGCTGGTCGAGTTCGACCTCTCCGGCACGATCGACGTCGCCGCGGAGCAGGCCCGCCTGGCCAAGGACCTGGCGGCGGCGCACAAGGAACGCGACGTCAACTCGGTCAAGCTGGGCAACGAGGCGTTCACCGGCAAGGCCCCCGAGGCCGTCATCACCAAGGTCCGCAACCGCCTCGCCGCCGCCGAGTCCGACATCACCCGCATCGAGGCCGCCTTGGGAGCCCTGCCCAGGGGCTGACCTCGGGCGCGCGCCGTAGACTGGCGCGTCGTGGTCACCGAGGCGGAAAAGTACACAGCCTTACTGCGTCAGGTCGAGGCCGAGATCACCGGACGCTGGGGCGAGGGACGTCTCGAGCCGACCAAGGAACGCATCGAGGCGCTGCTCGATCTGCTCGGCCAGCCGCAGCGCAGCTATCGCGCCATCCACCTCACCGGCACGAACGGCAAGACCTCCACCGCGCGCATGATCGACGAACTGCTGCGCGCGTTCGGCCTGCGTACCGGCCGGTTCACCAGCCCGCACCTGTCGCAGATCACTGAACGGATCGCCATCGACGGCGAGCCGATCAGCGCTCGGGCCTTCGTCGAGGGCTACCGGGATATCGCGCCCTACATCGACCTGGTCGACGGCCAGTTCGACATCAAGCTGTCCTTCTTCGAGGTAATGGTGGGGCTGGCCTACGCGGTCTTCGCCGACACGCCGATCGACGTGGCCGTGGTCGAGGTAGGCCTGGGCGGGGTGTGGGACGCGACCAACACGATCGACGGCGAGATCGCGGTCATCACGCCGATCGACCTCGACCACACCCAGTACCTCGGCGGCTCGGTCGAGGCGATCGCAGCAGAGAAGGCCGGCATCATCAAGCCCCTGGCCACGGCGATCCTGGCCGCTCAGGCGCCCGCGGCGGCGACCGAATTACTGAAGCAGGCGGCGACGGTCGAGGCTTCGGTGGCCCGGGAGGGACTGGAGTTCGGCGTCCTCGACCGGCGGGTCGCCGTCGGCGGGCAGGTCATCACCCTGCAAGGGCTCAGCGGCGTGTACGACGAGATCTTCCTGCCGCTACACGGCGCGCACCAGGCTCAGAACGCAGCCACGGCGCTCGCGGCCGTCGAGGCCTTTTTCGGCGTGGGTGCCGAGACCGGCCCACTCGATGCCGATCTCGTGCGTGCTGCTTTCGCCAGCGTGCGCTCGCCGGGGCGGCTGGAAGCCGTGCGCTCGGCGCCGACGATTTTGCTCGACGCGGCGCACAACCCCCATGGCATCGCCGCCTCCGTCGCCGCGGTCGGCGAGGCGTTCGACTTCCGCCGGCTGATCGCCGTGGTCGGTGTGCTCGGCGACAAGGACGTGCACGGCATGCTCGAGGCGCTCGAACCCGCCGTGGACGAGATCGTCGTGACCCAGAACGCGTCGTCGCGGGCGATGAGCGCCGATGACCTCGCCGCGCAGGCCGTCGCTGTTTTCGGCGTGGACCGGGTGACGGTCGAGCCCCGCCTGGACGACGCGATCGAGACCGCCGTGCGCCTGGCGGAGGAGACCGACGACGGCGTCCTGGCCGGTGTCGGCGTACTCGTCACCGGATCGGTGATCACCGCCGGCGAGGCCAGGGTTCTGCTCGGGGCGGGGTAATGGCCGAGCCGACCGAGGAGTCCGAATACGCCGAGCCCACCGCCGAGCAACGCGCCGAGCGGGCGCTGCGCGCCAATCGCGCTACCCGCGGTGCGCTGGCCGCCGTCCTGTGCCTCGAGGCGCTCGTGGTCCTGCTGGTGCCGCGGGCCATCGCGTTCACCTCGACCGGCCTGGGCACAACGCGGGCCGCGCTGCTGATCGGTCTGGCCGTGGTCATGATCGCCGCCGCCGGGCTGATGCGGCGGCCGTGGGGCATCGGACTGGGCTCGCTGCTCCAGGTGCCGTTCATCCTCACCGGCGTCTGGCTGAGCGCCATGTTCGTGATCGCAGCGATCTTCGCCACCATCTGGCTGTCGCTGCTCAACCTGCGCCGGGAGTTGGTCGGTACGCCGGGCGGCGTGCGGATGCTCACCTCCTGACCGATCAGTGCCGTCGGCTGCGCGAACCGTCATGATTGCGGGGTGGACAGCCGCAGTGACGTCTGGTCGGGCGGGGTCGAGTGGCTCGACGTAGGCCCGATCGACCCACCCCCCGGCCCGGGCGCGCCGCGACGCAGCCGGCGGCCGTGGTACCTGCTCGTTGCGGTCGTTGCGGTCGTTGCGGTCGTTGCGGTCGTCGTCATCCTCGTCGCGGCACTCAGCCGCGACAGCAAACACCACTCGGCGGCACCGAGCCAGCCGCCCGCCACCGTCACCTCCTCCACCGAAGCAGTGCCGTCGGAGGAGACCTCATCCACCGCCCCACCCCCCGTCGACGTCAAGGACACAGGGTCCAAGCTGCTCGATGTGCCGGTCGGCTGGGAGCTATTCGCGCGGGGGCGGGACTCCCTCATCCGGATCGAACTTGCCCGCGGGCGCATCACGCGCACCACCGTGCCTGCGCTCGACACAAACGGGTCCCCGTTCTCCTTCGTGCTCGGCCGGAACCGGGCGATCGTCCAATCGTCGGACAGCGGGCCCGGTTACGTGGTGCCCGACGGGCACCCCGCGCGCGACCTGCCCGCGGCGTTCGGGCAGCAGGGCCCGATCCTGTCCGGCCCGGATCCGGATCACTTCTGGGTACAGACCGTCAGCGACCGGCAGAGCGTCATGACCCTGGTCGGGCTGGATGGCCGTCGGACGGGCCCGACGATTGCGGTGCCGGGCGGCTTGGGGCAGGCCGAGTCAGACGGAGCCGGATACGTGCGGTTCTTCGCCACCGGAGGCACATATGACGCACGCCCCGACGGGATCAAGCGGATCACGGGTGGGGATCTGCTGGCCACCGGGCCGACCCGCTGGCTGGCACGGGAATGCGACGAGCAGTACCACTGCGGCATCACTGTTATCGACCGCGCGACCGGGGCGCGGCGAAGGCTGGCCACCTCGTTCTCCTACGACCAGTTCGGCGGGTTCAGCGCCGGCGAGATAGCGCCGGACGGATCCACCGCCGCGGTCACCCGCGTCGACGGCCAGGGTCAGCCGCATCTCAGCCTGCTGGACCTGGATACCGGCCAACTCCGCGCGACCAAGGTGATCCTGAACTCGGAGCAGGCCTACTTCGGTGGAGTGCTCGTTTGGTCGCCGGACAGCCGTTGGCTCTTCGTTGCGGCAGACCAGGGAAACCTGCTCGTGCTCGACCCGCGATCGACGAAGGCGAGCAAGCTACGAGCAGCGGTGACGAACGTCAGCCAACTCGCGTTCCGGAGCGGCTGAGGCCACTGGCTAGGACGGCAGGCGTTGCAGCTGGTTGGTGATCGCCGTGATGGCCGCGGCCTTGTCCAGCTTCGCCGGGCTGTAGAAGAAGACCTCAACCACGATGGTGCCGATCTGGCCGTAGACGATCGTGCGGACGTTACCGAGTTCGTCGAGGGTCGGGTTGTAGTAGCCGATTGCCTGGGGGTAACCAGGGACGTCGAAGTGCCGCTGCCCGGTGTCGCCCCCCTTGGCCGCGGTAGCCGAGCGGTACCGGCTCACTGCACCCGCCGCGGTGTCGAAGCGCAGCAGGATGGTGTCGGCCTGGTTGGCATCGGTCGCTATCCAGGTGCGGTGCGCGATGTCCTTGATTCCCTGGGCCTTGAGCTGCGACTTCGCCAGAGCGAGCGCTCGCGCCGGGTAGACGTGAGCCACGAACTCCTCGAGCGTGGGTGTGCCGTTCTTGGACCACGGGGTGCCCCACGGGCGCGAGCCCGACGGCGCGGGGGCCAGCAGGCTGGTCAGGTCCGAGGCCGGGGCGGCTGACGCCGTCGGGCTCGCTGCCGTGGTGGTCGCGGTGGGGCCGGTCGAGGTCGTGGTCGAGGGCAGGCCGGTCGGCGATGCCATTGCGGTCGTCGCCCCGGTGGTGGAGGTGTGCTGCCCGGTGACAGCCGCGCCGTCGCCCGTCACGACGCTGACGCACCCGGTGAGCAATATCGACACGGTCACGGCAGCGGCGCCCGCGACGGGCAGGCGGCGCACGTGCGGCATACCGAGCAACCTCTGGTCTGGTCGGGTCAGGATTCGGATTGCGGAGTCTAATCAACGCCCGAGAGGCGGCAAGTCGAAGCTCAGCCGATACGCTGCGCCGGTGAGTGACCACCCGATCGAGCGGACCCTGGTGCTGGTCAAACCGGACGGTGTCGCCCGCGGCCTGACCGGCGAGGTGCTCCGTCGCATCGAGGCGAAGGGCTACCGCCCAACTGCCGTGCAGATGCGGATGGCCACGCCCGACCTACTCGCCCAGCATTACGCCGAGCACCATGGCAAACCCTTCTACGAACCGCTCGTCGATTTCATGCTGTCCGGGCCCGTCGTCGCACTGGTCATCGAGGGGCAGCGCGTCATCGAAGGCTTCCGCGCGTTGGCCGGCGCCACCGACCCGACTGCCGCCTCACCCGGGACGATCCGCGGGGACCTGGGGCGCGACTGGGGCCGGCCCGTCCAGCAGAACATCGTCCACGGCTCGGACTCGCCACAGTCGGCGGCGCGCGAAATCGGCCTCTGGTTCCCGACGCAATGATCAAGCCGTAGCCACACTGGTAACACCAGTCACGCCTACCCCGCGCGTCGCAACCCGATTTCACCCCGTCTGAACCATACGATCACGGCAGA
>JBDTXT010000030.1:0-12676 GCA_040006035.1 Pseudonocardiales bacterium
CGCTGGGGCTGTTCGCCGGCTTCCTCCACCTGGCGATCTTCGGAGTGTGACGTGACCGAACCGCGCAAGAAGGCTGTCGTAGTGCCAGCCCGATCGACGATGCCTCCGCTCGTCCCCGATGCGAACGTCCTCAACCGCGTCCCCGAGCTGGCCCGGGTGGCCATCGTCTCGTGGTGGCGGGTGTCGGCGTGGTCGCTCGAGACGTCGATCGCCGCGACCGGCGCCGTGCTGCGGCGCACGACGAGCGGCGAACCACCGGCGGCTGTCATCGCCGGTCTGGCCTCGGATGCCCGGGCCGCGGCTTGGCGGGCGCTCGGGCTCAAGGACCAGACCGACGAGCACGGCGTCCCCGAGACGATCGTCCCCGCTGGTGCGACGACTCTGGACCTGCAGGCGCGGGGCAGCGAACTGTTGCGCCGCTCGAACGACGTGCACGTCGTCGAGGACACCCATCCCGCCTTCGCCCGGATCCTCTCCGAGATCACGCCGGACGAAGCCCGGATCCTGCGCTTCCTCTATCTGAACGGAGCGCAGCCGTCGATCGACGTGCGCACGAACCGGCCGCTCGGGATCGGTTCCGAACTCGTGGTCGGCGGGCTGAACATGATCGCCGAGCAGGCTGGCTGCCGCAACGTCGAGTGGATCCACCAGTACTTGACGAACCTGTTCCGGCTCGGCATGGTCGAGTTCTCCAAGGAGCAGGTGAGCAATCCGCAGCGCTATCAGCTGGTGGAGGCCCAGCCCAAGGTGGCCGACGCTCTCAAGCGCGCCGGCCGCTGGCCGCGCACAGTGCAGCGCAGCATCCACCTCAACGCCTTCGGCGAGGAGTTCTGCCGAACCTGCCTGCCGCTGAACGGCCCCCCGACCAATCCCATGCCCTCAGTGCGACCGGTCGATGCCCCGAGCGAGTTCCCGCTCGGCTCCTGAGCTCACCCGCTGCGCTCGCCGCGCTGCCAGTCGTCGTAGCGAATTCGGTCCAGCGCGATGATCTCGCCCAGCGTCGACCACTGCGCACGACCGAGCCGGGCGAGCGGCGCGACCGCGGCGGCGTCAGGCAGGCCGTCGTCGGCGATCACGCCGGCTGCGACGGCAATGTGCAGGACCTGGCCGAACACCATCACGCAGTCGCCGATCTCGTGCTCGCCGGCCGCTCGGCATTCGAACGCGATCGGGGAGGATCCCACACGGGGTGGCGCCACCGTCGCGCTCGGTTCGCGCAGGACGTGAGCAGCGTCGAATTCGCTGACGTGGGCGGGAAAGTCCGTGGCCGAGTCGTTCATCGCGTGCAGTAACTGCTCGGTCCCGATGTTGATGACGAACTCACCCGTCGCGCGGACGTTAGCCAGCGAGTCCTTGTGACCTACCGACACGAAGCACAGCGTCGGCGGGTCCACGCCGGCCACCGTTGTGAACGAGTGCGGGGCCAGGTTGTCGACCCCGTCGGCCGAGCGGCTCGACACCCAGGCGATCGGGCGGGGGATCACCGACGCCGTCAGGAACGGATAGATCGTGCGTGGGTCCGCGTCCGCGACGCTGATCTCGACTCGGCCGCTGATGGGGTTGACGGAGCCGCTCACGCCTGCTGCTCGGTGGGCCGGATGAGGATCTCGTTGACGGCCATCCGGCGCGGCCGGGTGACAATATAGGTGATCGCGTCAGCGATGTCGTCGGCCTCGAGTCGCTCCATGTTCGCGAACCGCTCCCGCATGCCTTCCTGGATCTCGGGACGGTTGTGGCTGGCCAACTCGGTGGCGACGGCACCTGGCTCGACCAGGCTGACCCGCACGTGGCGCTGGGTAACCTCCTGTCGCAGCGCTTCACCGAACGCGCCCACGGCGTGCTTGGTCGCGTTGTAGGCACCGCTGCCATTACGCGGGACCCGGCCGGCCACGCTGCTCACCAGCACCAGGTCGGCCACCCGGCGGAGATCCTGCTCGGCGGCACTGAGTAGGTGGGGCATCGCCGCACGGGTCGTGTACATCAGCCCGAGCACGTTGAGCTGCACCATGCGCGTCCATTCCTCCACGGGCGCGTCGACGATCGGGCCGAGCAGCATCACGCCGGCGTTGGCGATGACGACGTCCAGACGCCCGAACTCGGCCACCGTCTGGGCGACGGCGGCGCGAACCTGCTGCTCGTCGGTGGCGTCGGCCTCGATGACGAGCGCGCGGGCGCCGGTCGAGACGATAGCCGCTGCCAGTTCATCGAGGCGGTCCCGCCGCCGGGCCACGAGTGCGACGGCGGCGCCTTGGCCGGCCAGCATCGTGGCCGTAGCCGCTCCGATTCCGCTACTTGCGCCGGTCACGAGTGCGACCGTTCCCTCGAGTCGATTCGTCATGCCCTCCACTTAACCGTCGCCGATGCGCACCGGCAACGCGCGTGCATGGCGGTTTACCAGGACGTAATCCGGGGAAAGTCTTGTCAGTACGGGGTCCGGCGCCGGTCTGGCGCCCTGCCTGTAACCGGAGGTGACGTTGATGATCATTCTAGGTCTGCTCTTGCTGGCTGTTGCTGCTGTGACGGCGGTCGAATTGATCGTGGCGAACGACAACGCACAGATCACTGTGCACATGTGGCGCTGGTCCTGGACGGTCGACGCGTTCTGGTTGGCGGTGGCAGGCGCAGCGATCCTCGCTGTGGCCTTGCTCGGCCTGCTGATGCTCAAGGCCGGCAGCGGGCGCGAACGTCGACTGCGCCGTGAGCGCCGTCAGCTGGCCAGAGAGAACCGCGAGTTGGCCAAGCGCGCCGAGGTGGCCGAAGCAGCGCCAGCCAGGGATGCTGCACGGACGCAAGACAGGGGCGCCGACGCGTACGCACACCCACAGACGGCCACGCCGGACAGCGTCGCGCCAACGGCGGCGCAGCCGGTCCACCCCGAGCATGCGCGAGCCCCGGAACCCCGCTACGCGGGCGAGCCGGTTGATGGTCGGCACGTGGAACATGAGGTGTCACCCGGCCGCCAGGTTTCAGACGCGGACAAATTGGAGTAACCGAGGACGGGTCCGGGTCAAGCTGCGCCAACTGTCGCGGGCGGCGTCACTCGGCGACTGCGCCGGCCTGAATCAACGGGTCGGGCGTTGGTTGCTGCTGGGCTCGGGCCCGCCACGCAACCATGAGGCGGACCGAGCCCCGTTGCGCCCATACGCACGCCGCGAGCACGGCGATGGCCACGACACCGTCGAGCCAGAAGTGGTTGGCGGTGGCGGTGATCGCGAAGATCGTCAATACGGGATGGGCCAGCGCGGCCCAGCGCCATCGGCTCGTGCTCGCCCGCACGACCGCCCAGCCGACCAGAACTGCCCACGCGACGTGCACCGACGGCATCGCCGAAAGTTCGTCCGGCGCGAGCCCCAGGCTGTAGACCGACTGACCGTACTGCCGCGCGGTGTCGGTGAAGCCGGGCAGCAACCGCGGCGGGGCCACCGGGATCAGCTGGATCAGCAGGCAGATGAGGGTGCTCAATGCGAGAGTCAGCCGGATCGTCGCGTAGGCCGCGCGATGACGGATGAACAACCAGATGAGGAACACGAACAGGCCGCCGAAGTGCATCGTCGCGTAGTAGAGGTTGCAGGCCTGCACGATGATCGGATGGCCCGAGATGAGGTGTTGCACCTTCGCCTCCGAAGGCAATCCCCAGCCCTGCTCGGTGCGTTCGATCCAACGTGCCCGCTCGAAGGCACCCGTTGTACCGAGAACGGACAGCGACCCGGCCAGTTGCCACAGGGCGTAGAGCCCGGCGATCACGCCCGCCTCGCGCGCAAACGGGCTGACGGCGCGCAACCGCGTCAGCGGGCTCTGGTGCAGGAAAGCAGCCAGCACCAGCAGCCCGAGCGCAAACGCGGCCGCCTGCTGCCAGGTCATGGCAATGTTGTGCACCCGCCCACTATGCCAACACCATGGCAGAAATTCGTCAGGCCTCGTCGGGGTTGGTCCCTACATTGGTACGGAACCGATGCTCGACGGACGGAGACGGATGAACCGCAGGAGCTGGTTGATCTTCGCGGCGATGTGCGTCATCTGGGGAATCCCGTACCTGCTCATCCGGGTGGCTGTCCGCGACGTCACGCCAGCCACCCTCGTATTCGCTCGTACCGCGATCGGCGGCCTCATCCTGCTGCCGCTCGTGCTGCGTGCGGGCGGGTTCGGTCCGGTGCTCAGGCGCTGGCGGCCGTTGGTCGCGTTCACGGTCATCGAGATGGCTGTCCCCTGGTGGCTGCTGTCCGACGCCGAGACCAGGCTGTCCAGCTCCATGGCCGGACTGCTGATCGCGGCCGTGCCCCTGGTCGGGGTGCTCGTTGCTCGGTTGGCCGGCACCGACGACCGGATGCAGCCCTCGCGGCTCGTGGGCCTGCTGCTCGGAGTCGGCGGAGTCGCCATGCTGGTCGGGCTCGACCTCGGCGAGATTCACGTCCCCGCGCTGCTCGAGGTCGCCGCGGTGGTCGTCGGCTATGCGGTGGGGCCGGTGATCCTGACCCGACGCCTGTCCGACCTGCCAAGCATTCCCGTCGTCTCGGCGTCGCTGCTGCTCACCGCGATTGCCTATGTGCCGTTCGTGATCGTGAGCCCACCGCACAGCCTGCCCGCGAAGGCGATCGGGTCGATCGTGCTGCTCGGCACCGTCTGCACGGCGCTTGCCTTTATTCTGTTCTTCGCTCTCATCAGTGCAATCGGCCCGGCTCGCGCAACGGTGATCACCTACGTGAACCCCGCAGTGGCCGTGCTGTTCGGGGTCACCCTGCTCGGCGAGCGGTTCACGCTGGGGATGGCGGTGGGTTTTCCGCTGATCCTCGCCGGCTCGGTGCTCGCCGCGCGGCGCAGCACCGTCCCCATGGCGGCAGTTGCCGAGCCCGTGTCGAGCGCGATCTGCGACTGAGGTCAGTCGATGCGGACTTCGCCCGACGCGGTACGGAACACCGCCGCGACGACCCCTGTGCCGTCGTCTGAGGGCCGCGCCCATTCGACGTCGACACCGTCGAGAGGTTGGCGGGCCGATGTGCCGAGGTGCTCGTCGACAGTCCGCTCGTCGCCCGCGATTTCCAGCCGCATCAAGGCAACGGTCGAACCACCAGCCGACGGGTGATGCTCGTCGTCGGTGATCCAGTGCACGAAGAACGGCAACTGCGGATCACCGGCGATGTCGTTGATGCCGATCTGCTGCCAGCGCAGGTCGAATCCGTCCGGCCGGCGCCGATGTCCCGCGGCGGACCGCCGCGCCAGCCGGTCTTCGATGGCGGTGATGTCGTCGACACGAATCGCCCAGCCGAGCCAGCCACCGCCGGCGCGGGTGCGGGCACGCACGGCTCGCCCGAACGGCGCGCGGTCGACGGCAGGATGATCGAGTGCCTCGACGATTTCGAGGTAGCAGCCGTTGCCCAGGGCCAGGACGAAGTTGCGGGTGCCGAACGACGGGTGCAGACCACCGTCAGTGAAGCCAGCGCCTAATCGCGCGCCGAGCCGCTGCACGCAGGACGCGAGCCCCTCCGACCCGGCCGCGTAGCTGAGGTGGTCCAAACGCATGACGACATGGTGACCCACCACACTCGGCGCGATCATGGCGGGGCGGCCTGGGGCCGCTCGGCCCGAGGTGGTAAAACGCCGCGCTCTCACGCCGTGAACAGGTCGAGATGGGTGGCCCCGGATGACTGGCTGCGTGCACCGCCGCATTCCCGCCAGGCCGCGGCGACGTCGTGCAGGTGCTCGACCGGTTCGCCGGCCGCGGTTCGGGTGATGAGCGCGGCTGCCAGACGGCCCTTCGCGAACTTGCTCGGATAGCTGAGCACCGCGTATCCGCCCCGTTGGTTCGGGCTCAGTACCCGGATCGTGAGCACTCGGCCTGCCTGTGCCGCGTCGGGTCGCCACATTGCCGAGTAGTCACCGGAGCGCAGATCGACTACCAAGCCCCGACCGAGCATCGCCGGGACGACGTCCTGCAGGGCCCGGCGCCAGAAGGTGCCCACGATGCCGAGGCCGGGCAGGACTGCTTTGGCCGGCACGCGATAGAGCGGTACCGGCTCGTCACCGCGCACTACGCCGAATAATCCGGAGTAGATGAGCGTGCTGCGACCGGCGATTCGCTGCGCAGCGGGTGCCAACTGCGCGAAATCCATCCCGGCATACACGACACCGGTGTAACGACGTAGCGCCGGCGTGGTCGGGGAATGGGCGACCGCGGCGTTGGCCGCCAGAGCGTCGTCGGCCAGCCCGGGTGGCAGCAGCAGCGCGGTGCGAGCCGGGCCGGGGTCGCCGCGGACGAGGGCATGCAGCGCGTCCAGAACGACCGCCCGAGGCTCGGCGAGCGCACTCGCGTCCAGGCGAGCGGCGAGCGGGCGGCCGCGGCCTCCCCACGACTTTGTCTCGCTGGGCGGAAGCAGGATGCGCACGGCCCGGGAGGCTACCGGTTCCGTCAGCCGGTCGCGTCGACGTCGCGAGTGGGCAGCAGGTTGCGCAGGGTCGGCCAGGCGCTCGCGAACCCCCTGTGCAGCGGCAGGCCGCCGACGTCGTCGATCGCCCACCACCGGACATCGATGCTCTCGGTGTTGGCCACGCGGGGCTCGAGTGCGACCAGTGCCCGCGCCACAACGGTCGTGTATGACCAGCCGCCGTGATCGTCGACCCACTCCTGCACTGGGGACACGGTCGCGGGATCGAGGTCAGCCTCCTCGGCGGCTTCGCGCAGCGCAGCGGTGAGCACGTCCTCGTGGCTGTCGCGGGCACCGCCGGGCAGGGCCCACGTCCCGCCGTCGTGGGTCCACGGGGCGCGGTGCTGGAGCACCACCCGGGTGCCGTCGGTGATCAGTAGACCGGCCGCGCCGAAGCGGCCCCAGTGCCGGTGGCCCAGGGAGCATTCGACCCACCCGTTGCCGTCGCCGCTCACCTGTGGTTCATACCGCATCGCGCAAAGTCGTGACGCCGGCCCGCCAGGTCGCCTCTCGGCGGAAGGCCGCTCGTGGCGGCAAATATGGGTCCGGGGGCCAGGATCGGGCCGACGCCGTCCACCACGCTACCTGCTTACGCCAAGGGTGTGTGGACGAGCCGCGGATTCATCTCGCCGTATCGTGTTGGGGTGAGCAACCGAGCCGTGGCGCGCTGATGGCGCAACCGTCCAAGCGCCACAACCGTCCGACGCCCTACGCCGATCTGACCAATCTGATCGACGCGGCGGGCGGCGCCATGCCTAGTTCGCGGGCCGAGATCGCCTCGGCGACGGCAGCCGTGGTTGTCGAGGTCGGTCGGCGTGAGCAGGCCGAACTCGAGTCCGGCGACCGAGCACGCTTTGTCGCTCTCGCCGACCGGGTCGGTCTCGACACGCTGGCCGACCTATGGCGCGACTCTGATCCGGTCAGCTTGCCCGGCGCGCTGTGGGCGCTGTACCTGTTGCGTCAGTGGTGCCACACCAACCCCGACGAAGTGACTCGCTTGTGGCGCGCCGGTGAGGCCATGGCCGCCGCTGACGCCGTTGTGGCCGGGGTGGCCGATTACGCCGATGTCGTCGCTGTCCGCCAGGTGGCCGACGCAGTGCTGGGTGGCGCATACCGCGGTGACTTCGCGGTGGCGTTGGAGCGGGCTGCAGCACTGTTCCGGGTCGTCGCGGCCGGCCGCAAGGAACTCGCCCCGCCGGGCGATGCCGGTGCGGCAGAGCGAGAACTGGCCAGCCGCAACGAGCGGGTCGCCGCGGACTTGACGTCGGCCGCGTCGCGGTGGCGGGCCGGCACCCTCAACTGAGCCAGGCCCGTCGATCGCAGTGCGGGTACCCCACGGTGGCGGGCGGCCACGCCGATCGTGGCCTGCGCAGCTACCACGTGGCACCGACGGTTCCTGACTCGATCCACAGGGTCGCGTGTCACCCACAGATCCCTCGACGCTCTGTCGGGCGACGCCGGCCCTGAGCAGGCTCGCCCACATGACGACCGACCGCCTCGCCGGGCCAGCCCCCGACGTCCCGCTCCTGCGCATCAAGGGACCGGCCGACCTGTTGCAGGCCGTGCCCTACCTGCTCGGCTTTCACCCTGAGTCGAGCCTGGTCATCATCGGCCTCGACCACGAGCAACTGGTTGTTACGGTCCGACTCGATCTGAGCGATGTCGACGACCGCGATGTGGTGGGCGGTGCCGTCGCGGCGATGCACCGGGGAGGTGCGACCCAACTCGTCGCAGCGATCTATGCCCGCGCCCCGCGCACCGGGTCCCGGCCACTTCTGTGGCACTCG
The DNA here is from genome assembly GCA_040006035.1 of Pseudonocardiales bacterium. GTDB lineage: Bacteria > Actinomycetota > Actinomycetes > Mycobacteriales > Jatrophihabitantaceae > QHCC01. The sequence goes on from JBDTXT010000030.1 coordinate 8,207, forward strand.
GCCGTCGCGGGGTTCGCCGCCGAAGCTGCCCGCGTCGGGTGCGAGGTCATCGACGTGCTCCACGTGGCCGGTAATAGGTGGTGGTCCTACTCGTGCAGCGATCCCGTGTGCTGCCCAGCCGACGGGCGGCCGTTGGCTGATGACGTCTCCGCCTTCTCGGCGGCGGCGACCTACGCCGGGATGGTCGCGTTACCCGATCGCGCTGCGCTGGCCGCCGTGCTCGCTCCACTGCCCGACGTCGAGCGTGACCGGCTCAGCCCGCTGCTGGCCGAGCACGAGAACCGGGCCGTGCAGGCGGTACTCGACGGGGGAGCGGCCAGGCACGATCGGTCGGAGAAGCGCGCCCTGTTCGCAGCCGCGCGCCGCAGCGACACTCTGACCGATCCGTCCGAGCGGCTCGAAATCACCGACCCCGACGTCGCGCGGTTCGGCGTGGCACTGAGCGGACACCAGTTGCGCGACTCGCTGTGGATGGCTGTCGACGCCGGCCGAGTTGACGGGCGGACGCTGTGGCTGGACCTCGCCCGCCGCTTACCGAGCCCGTACGACGCCGCTCCGCTGTTCCTATACGGCTGGTGCTCGTGGCGGGCGGGCAATGGTGCGCTGGCCGGCATCGCGGCCGAGCGGGCCGTGCAGAGCGATCCCACCTACAGTGCAGCTGATTTGCTGCTCGCGGCGCTGGCACGCGGCCTTGATCCGCGCCGTCTACCTAAACTCCGACTGCCCCGCTCAGCATGACCAGCATCGCGTCGGCCGCTGATCGATCGCGCTCAGAACGAAACGGCGTGCGGCCTCACCGGGTCGGGCAGATCCGATGCGCCAGTGAGCTCGCCGTCCACCGCGGCGGCGCAGGCGCGGCCTTCGGCGATAGCCCACACCACCAGCGAGGCGCCCCGGCTGGCGTCGCCGCAGGCGTAAACGCCCTCAGCCGACGTCCGCCAGCGCTCGTCGACCTCTGCGGTGCCGCCACGAGGGTTGCGCCGCACATCGAGCGCATCGAGCAGTTCCGGTACATCGGTCCCTACGAACCCGGCCGCGAGCAGCACCAGTGTGGCCGGCAATTCAGTTCGCGAGGCGACAACTGGGCGGAACTCGCGCCGCCCCTCGACCCGCACGATCTCGACCTCCTCGACGATCACAGCGCGCACCGTGCCACCCTCGTCACCCACGAACTCGACAACTTCGCGTGCCCACGCCTCGTGCACACCCTCGTCGTGGGCGAGCGAGGTGCCACGAGTGCTCGGTGCGGCCGGCCACACCGGGTTGATCAGGTTCGCCCGGGCCGTGGGGCGCGGATTGTGGTCCAGAACCGTGACCGAGAGCGACTGCTGCCGGTTCGCGGTGCCCAGGCAGTCGGCCGCCGTATCGCCGCCGCCGATGATGATGACGTGCTTCCCGGCCGCATTGATCTCTGGCGCGTCGATGTCGCCGGCCTGCACACGATTGCCCTGCGGCAGGTAGGTCATGGCCTGATGGACACCCCGCAGCTCACGTCCGGGATAGGTCAGCTCTCGAGGCGCGAGGGCGCCGACGGCCAGGACGATCGCGTCGAACTGGTCGCGCAGCGCGGCGGCGTCCGCGGGCCTGATGGCCGAACCCACCCGAAATGTCGTTCCTTCAGCCGTCATCTGCGCCAACCGGCGGTCGATGATGTCCTTGGGCATTTTGAAGTCGGGGATTCCGTAGCGCAGCAGGCCACCGATCCGGTCGTCGCGCTCGAACACAGTCACGTCGTGACCTGCGCGGGTGAGTTGCTGCGCGGCGGCCAGGCCGGCCGGCCCCGAGCCGATCACCGCCACGGATTTCCCGGTGCGCTCGGTGGGCAGTTGCGGCCCGAGCGCACCGTCGTCGAATGCCCGCTCGACGATGCTCAGCTCCACTTGCTTGATCGTGACCGGGTCGGTGTTGAGCGCCAGCACGCACGCCGCCTCGCAGGGTGCCGGGCAGATCCAGCCGGTGAACTCGGGGAAGTTGTTCGTGGCGTGCAGGCGTTCGCTCGCGCTCGCCCAGTCATCGCGGGCGACGAACTCGTTCCACTCCGGGATCAGATTGCCGAGGGGGCAGCCGCTGTGGCAGAACGCGACACCGCAGTCCATGCACCGCGCCGCCTGCTGCGTCACTACCTCGCTGCGGGCCCGCAGATAGATCGGCTGCCAGTCACGAACTCGCTCGGCAGATGGCCGTTTCGGAGTGTCGACTCGGGCAAACTTCAGGAATCCCTGCGGATCGTGAGCCACCGACTGCCTCTCGGTCGTTGTCGCGCAGCGGCGCTATGCCATGACTGCCGTCGGACTCAGCGCCGTTCAGCGCCGATCGGCGAGGCTACGGTGGCTCGCGCTGGACAAATACTACCGAGCCCCCCGGTCGCCCCGATCAATTCGGCCCTACGACAGACCGGGTTGATCCATCCGCAACCATGTCGAGGTAGCGGCGATGGCGGGCTGCGTCAGCGGCCGTAGGAGTACCCGCATTAGTGGTACCGGGTGCAGTAGCGGTGACCACCAAGCGATGAGCTTCCTCCGCTTGCGGGGGAAGATCCCCCCGAGCTTGCGAGCGGGGAAGTTGGAGTGACAACGTGCGGATAGGTTCAGCGCATCCGAACGAAGACATGATCGCTCACGAGCGCATCGATCAGCGTGTGTTCGCCGTCGGTCCAGACCTCGACCTTGCCGCCGTGCGCCGACGCGTGAACGCGGCGCCCCGGCCGCAGGCCCGCGCGCGTGAGCAAATGCATGAGGTCGGCGTCGGGCTGCAGCTGTTCGCTGATCCGATCGATGGTGACCTCGGCGTCGGCCTGCTGTGCAGCGCTCGTGAGACTGGTCAGCTCCGAGACGTCGGCGGTCTGGCCGAACGGCATTCCCAGGTCCTCGAGGCCGGGAATCGGATTGCCGTGCGGGCACAGTCGCGGTCCGTCGAGCATGGCCACGATCCGACGCTCGACGGCCTCGCTCATGACGTGCTCCCAGCGGCAGGCCTCGATGTGCACGTCCTCCCAGTCCAGGCCGATGACGTCGGCCAGCAGGCACTCGGCGAGGCGGTGTTTGCGCATGACCGACACGGCCTGGTGCCGGCCGGTCTCGCTGAGTTGCAGGTGCCGGTCACCCGCGACGCTCAGCAGCCCGTCGCGCTCCATGCGCGCCACTGTCTGGCTCACCGTCGGCCCGCTCTGGCCGAGCCGCTCGGCAATGCGGGCACGCAGTGGGACGACGCCCTCCTCCTCGAGTTCGTACACCGTCCGCAGATACATCTCGGTGGTGTCGATGAGGTCGCTGTGGTGACTCATGCCGAACCTGCCCAGGCCGCGCCCGGGCGCAGGCCCCGACGAACCGAGCCCGTCGCTTGTTCGCTGCGCTCACTCACGAGATGCCACACTCCGGTCCGGACGGGAGATCCCATTCTAGTGCGCCGCGCGGCACTGGATTCCGCGCGCCGAGCGGCCGGCACAGCGTTGCCGGGCCACCAGGCCCGGCAAAGGCCTCAGTCGTCCAGGTAGTCGCGCAGCACCTGAGCGCGCGAGGGGTGGCGCAGCTTGGCCATCGTCTCGCGCTCGATCTGCCGGATGCGCTCCCGCGAGAGCTTGAACGAGCGCCCGATCTCGTCGAGGGTCTTGGGCTGGCCGCCGTCGAGGCCGTAGCGCATCCGCACTACTGCGGCCTCGCGCGCCTCGAGGGTGCCCAGCACGTCGTAGAGCTGAGCCCGCATGAGCCCGTCCTCTACTGCCGACTCGCCGGCGTTCGCCCGCTCGTCGGCGATGAAATCGCCCAGCGACGCGTCGTCGTCGGCACCGACGGTCTGGTCGAGACTGACCAGGTCGCGGGACAGGTCCAGCAGTTCGCGGACCCGTTCTTCGGTGATGTCGAGTTCGTGCGCCAGTTCGGCATGGTTCGCGTCACGGCCGAGTACCTGATTCTTCTCGCGCCGGATGCGCTGCAGCTTGTTGACCTGCTCGACGAGATGAACAGGCAGTCGGATGGTGCGCGACTGATCAGCCATGGCCCGGCTGATCGCCTGCCGGATCCACCATGTGGCGTATGTCGAGAACTTGAAGCCCTTGGCGTAGTCGAATTTCTCGACTGCGCGGATCAGTCCGAGGTTGCCCTCCTGAATTAGGTCCAGGAAAGGCATGCCATGCCCGGTGTAACGCTTGGCCAGCGACACGACCAGCCGCAGGTTGGCCCGCAGCAGGTGGTCTTTGGCGCGCTCGCCGTCGATGACGATGGCCCGCAGTTCGCGCTTGCGTGCGGCGCTGAAGTTGTTGGACGACGCGATCAGATGTCCGGCGTACAGGCCGGCCTCGATGCGCTTGGCCAGATCGACTTCGTCGGCGGCTGTGAGCAGCGCGACCTTGCCGATCTCATTGAGGTAGACGCGCACCAGATCAGCTGAGGCCGCGATCTCGTCGAGATCGGTGCTCGCCCGGACGGCGTCGGAGTCGGTGGTGGCGTCCTGGTCAGCGGCGGAATGGGCCGT
>JBDTXT010000031.1:0-12501 GCA_040006035.1 Pseudonocardiales bacterium
TCCGCTTCGTCCAGACCATCGAACACCTCGACTTCAGCGAGGCGGTCGAGCGGCTGGCGGCGCGGGCCAATGTGCAGCTGCGCTACGTCGAGGGCGGCCCCATCCAGTCGCGCACGCACGGCCAGCGGGCCCGGCTGGTCGAGGCGCACATCGCCGCGGCCGAGTTCTACGCCGAGCAGCTGCGCACCCCCGAGGCGCGCACGGCGCGTGAGTTCCTCGCCGCGCGCGGCTTCGACGAGCAGGCGGCCGAGCGGTTCGGCTGTGGCTATGCGCCCGACGGTTGGGAGCAGCTCACCAAGCATCTGCAGGCCAAGGGGTTCACCGCGGCCGAGCTCACCCTGGGCGGACTCTCGCGCGAATCGGGCCGCGGCTCGCTCATCGACCGGTTCCACCGCCGGCTGCTCTGGCCGATCCGCGACGTCGCGGGCGATGTCGTCGGCTTCGGCGCCCGCCGCCTGTACGACGACGACAAGATCGACGCCAAGTACCTGAACACCCCTGAGACGCCGATTTACAAGAAGAGCCACCTGCTCTACGGCGTCGACATGGCCAAGCGCGAGATCGCCCGCCAGCACCGCGCCGTGATCGTCGAGGGTTACACCGACGTGATGGCCTGCCACCTGTCCGGTGTCACAACCGCGGTCGCCACCTGCGGCACGGCCTTCGGCTCCGATCACGTGTCGGTGGTGCGGCGGATGCTCATGGACTCCGACGCGTTCACCGGTGAGGTCATCTTCACCTTCGATGGCGACGCGGCCGGCATGAAGGCGGCTGAGCGCGCCTTCAGTGACGACCAGAAGTTCATGTCCCAGACCTTCGTGGCGATCGAGCCGACGGGCCTGGATCCCTGCGAACTGCGCATGAAATCCGGCGACACCGCCGTCCTCGACCTGGTGGCCCGCCGCATCCCGCTGGTCGAGTTCGTGCTGCGTGCGACGGTGGGCCGCTTCGACCTCGACACCGCCGAGGGACGCGTCGCCGCCCTCGACCGTGGCGTGCCGCTCGTGGCCCAGATCAAGGACCGCTCGCTGCGCGACGAGTACGCGCGTCGGCTGGCCGGCCTGGTCGGTGTCAGCGATCCGCTCGACATCGTGGCGCGGGTGCGCGGGCTGATCCGCTCGACCGAGCAGCGGCCGAACGGTGCGCCCGCCGCCGTGCGCCCGGCCGAGCCGGCGACGACGGCGCGGGTCGACGACGCGGTCGCCGCGGTCGAGCGCGAGGTGCTCAAGATCGCCCTGCAGTTGCCCGCCATCGCCGGGCCGCAGTTCGACGCGCTGGCCGAGGACGCCTTTCTGCTGCCGGCGCACCGGCAACTGCGCCGTGCGATAGCGACCGCCGGGGGAACCGCCGCCGCCGTCACCGGGCCGGCCTGGACGGCTTTGGTCGAGGCCAGCCTGCCCGATGAGACATTGCGCAGCGGCGTGCACGCCCTCGCGGTCGAGCCGCTTCGTTCCGGCGCTGACTCCCAGGACCGCTACGCCGACGCGGTGCTGGCCCGGCTGCACGAGATCGTGGCCGCTCGCCAGGTCGCGGCGCTGAAGTCCAAACTGCAGCGGATCAACCCGATCGAGGCGCCCGAGGAGCACGCGCGCCTGTTCGGCGAGCTCATCTCGCTGGAGAGCTACCGGCGCAGTCTTCGCGAGCGGGCCATCGGCGATCAATGATGGCATTGTTCCACCGGCGCGACGCGCCACCTGCCACCGCGCTGGCGGCCCTGTCGAAGGGCGAGCGGGTCGTGTCGTGGGCGCAGACCGGCTCCGACGACGTGGTGCTGGCGACTGCCCGCGGCCTGTGGTGGCCCGAGGCCGACGGCCTGCGGGTGATCGGCTGGGAGTTCGTCGATAAGGCGATCTGGCGCGACGGACGGCTCACCGTGATCGAAGCCGACCTCGTCGACGACCTGCTGCTGATCGATCGCAGCCCTGAGTCGGTGGACCTGTCCACCCCTCGTGACCTCCCGGCGACCGTGCGCAAACGCGTCGAGTCGAACGTCGTGCGCTCCGAACTGCGCGCAGTCGGCGGGGGCGTCGCGCGCTTCGTCGCGCGCCGCATACCCGGACGCGACGGCGTGGTCTGGTGGGTCCGCCTCGAGGGCGGCCTGGTCGACAGCGACGAGGTGCGTTCCCAGCTCGACGCCGAGCGCGCCGCCCTGCAGGCGCAGTGGACGAAAGCGCAGCTCTAGTCGGCGAGGAACCTTGCCAGCAGTTCAGCCACCTCATCCGGCCGGTCCTCCATCACGAAATGGCCGGCCCCCGCCACCAGGACGCGCTCGGCGCCCGGGATACGGCGCTGCAACTCCGCGCTGCGTTCGGGGTCCAACCACTTGTCTTCGGCGCCCCAGACGATCAGCGTGGGAACCGAGATCGTCGGCAGCAGCTCTTCGAAGTCGGCGGTGTGTTGCTCGTCGTGCTGGCTGACGTTCTGCAGCCACAGGGCTTGGCCGGCCGGCCCGGCCCATTGGTCGAACAGCCGGTGGTAGTCGCGCTCACTCATGGGGCGGCTCACGGTCTGGCGTAGGTGAGCGCGGGTCAGTTCGGTCCAGACCTGGTTGGGCATCGTCGAATAGGCGTCGAGGTGTGCCCTGATGTGTTGGCTGGCTGGGGTGATCCACGGCGCCAGCGCCACCGCGTCGAGCAGGCCGAGCCCGCGCACGGGCACGTCCTCCAGCAGGTGCGCCCTCAACACCACGGCGCCTCCGATGTCGTGACCCACGAGCACCGGCCGATCAAGCTGCCATTGCGTGACCAATTCGTGCAGCACCCCCGCATGCACCCTGATCCCTAGCTCTTGACCCAGGTGTCGTTCGGAGGCGCCGAAGCCCGGCAGGTCGAAGACGTAAACCTGGTTGTGCTGGGCCAGCCGTGGAGCGACCTGCCGCCAGAGATAGGACGACGCCGGGGTTCCGTGCACCAACACCACGGGTGGACCCTCGCCGAGAACGTCGTAGGCGATGTCGCCGTGGCTCGTGCTGGCTCGTCGGGGCAACGTCCAGTCATCTGCCTGCTGGGTCATGGCAACGTTCCTACCCGACAACTGCAGTTGACACACGGCTAGTGTCGGTCGTATCGACGACCGCGGCAGAGGAGACATCACGTGACCCCGCTACCTGACCATGCCCGCTTCGTGATCATCGGCGCAGGCATCCATGGTCTGTCCACCGCCTGGCACCTGGCTGAGCTGCTCGCGGCCCGGGGCGAGGGGTCCGGAGCAGACATCCTGGTGCTGGACAAGTCGGGCATCGGCGCCGGCGCGTCCGGCATCGCGTGCGGGGTCGTGCGCAACAACTACTTCCAGCCCGCCATGCGCGAACTCATGGCGCACTCCGTCGATGTCTGGGGATCGGACCCGCAGGCGTTCTCCTACCACCCGGTGGGCTACCTGCAGATCTCCCCAGAGGTGATGCACGCCGACGTGGCCTCGATCCACGCGCAGCAGCAGGCCATCGGCTACGAATCCACGTTTGTAGAGGGAGCCGACGAATCGCAGCGCTACCTGGAATCGATCTTCTCCGACTGGCAGGCGCAGAACATCACCAGCGTGCTGCACGAGCACCGTGGCGGGTACGCGAACAACAGGGCTTCCTTGCGCGGTCTGGCGGCCAAGGCGGCCGCGGCAGGTGTGCAGGTCCACACCGCGGCGGTCACCGACTTGCTGGTCGAGAGTGGAGCCGTGCACGCCGTGCAGACCGACGCCGGGACGGTCCGCTGCGATGCCCTCGTGGTGGCAGTCGGACCCTGGGTGCGCGACATCTGGTCCATGCTGCGCCTGCCCGAGACCGTGACTGTCGCAGGCCGGGACGGGCAGAGCTACCAACGGCCGATGTGGACGTACTGGTCGCTGCAGGAGGGCACCCTCGGTGTCGACCCGTCGTTCCTGACCGACAACCGCGGCGAGATGCCGCCGGTGGTGCACCTTGACACCGACGCGCCGCTCTACGACGACCTCGACGGGTCGCTGGTCACCGACGATCTCTGGGGCATCTACTTCAAGCCGGACTTCAACTTCGGCGGTGTCCAGGGCGGTGCCATGCCGTTCGTCGTGGATAGGCCGGCCGCGCTGGTGGCGGTCGACCCGTACGGACCGGCCAGCCCGGACTTCGTGGTCGGGGCCGACTTCGCCCGGATGTGGACGGCCGGCCTGGCGCACTGTCTGAAGCGCTTCCAAGGCAAGGGTCGGCTGTTCTCCAAGGAGCCCTCGGGCGGGATCGGCTGCTTCACGCCCGACAGCTTCCCGGTGTTCGACGTGTTTCACGAGAACGCCTACGTCATCGCAGATTCCAACCACGGTTACAAGATGATCGGCGTCGGCGCGCTGGTGGCCGAGGAGCTGCTCGGGCGCCCGCAGGAGCTGCTCGCGCCGTTCCGGTTCTCCCGCTACGCCGCGGGCCAACTGCACCCGGTGAGCAATTCACCCTTCCCCTGGAGCTGATCGCCCACCTCATCGGTAGCATCGGCGTTCGCTCTCGGGAAACCTTGATGGGAGGCACGATGCGCGTCGCGCTCGCCCAGGTCGATTGCATCCTCGGTGACCTCGAGGCCAATCTGAGTACGGCCAAGACAGCCGTGGCCCAGGCGGCCGAGCAGGGCGCAGACCTGATCGTGTTCCCGGAGCTGGCTCTGCACGGCTACCCCCTCGGCAGGTCGATCGCCGACCCGATCGCCGCGGCCGATGCGCGGCTGCGCGGCCTCGGGGCCGAGGCGGGGATCGCGGTGGTCACCGGCTTTCGTGAGGACGCCGGCCTGCACGCCTACAACAGCGTTGCCTACCTCGAGGGCGACGCGCTGGTGCACCTGCACCGCAAGCTGTACCTGCCGAACTATGACATCTGGGAGGAGCGCAAGCACTTCGCCCCGGGCCAGGCGCTGCGCGCCTTCTCCACTGCGCACGGCCGGATGGGGATTCTCACCTGCAATGACGCCTGGCAGCCGTTCCTGCCCTTCCTGCTGGCCCAGGACGGCGCCGAGGTGCTGATCATCCCGGCCAACAGCGTCGACACCCGGGCGCCAGAGGTGCTCGACACCCACGCGTACTGGCGGGAACTGCTGCGCAGCATTGCCCGGATGAACGAACTCTGGGTCGTGTTCGTCAACCGGGTCGGCGCGAACGGTCACTTGGAGTTCTGGGGCGGGTCGAGCATCGTCGACCCGTCCGGCGCCGTCGTGGCCGAGGCTCCCGTGAAGCAGGAGGCACTCGTGGTGGCCGACATCGACGTCAGCGCATCGCGCCGGCGCCGTCGGGAACTACCGCTGCTCAGAGACGCTCGGCTCGGTCTGCTCGCCCGCGAACTGCAGCGCCTGATCCACGAAGGCGGCGACGCCTGAGCCGCCGCTGACACAGCGGCTCAGGCGCTGCGCTACTTGTGCTTGTCCAAGAACGACGTCGCGGCCTGAGCCGGGCTGTCGCCGTCGTTGTCCACCTGGGAGTTGAGTCCCTGCATGGTCTCGGTCGTAAGCGCCGTCGCGATCGGGGCGAACACGTCCGCGATCTTCGGGTACTTCTGGAACACCGAGTCACGGACGTTCAGCGCGGGGTTGTAGACCGGGAAGAAATTCTTGTCGTCCTCCAGGACCCGCAGGCCGAGCCGCTCGATGCGGCCGTCGGTCGTGAAGACCTCACCGAAGTTGCACGGGCTCTTCTTCTTGATCGAGTTGTAGATCGCGCCCTCGTCGAGCGTGGACTTCTTCTCGCCCGAGAAGCCGTAGGTCTTCTCCAGCCCGGGCAGGCCGTCGTCGCGGTTGACGAACTCCGTCGCGACGCACAGCGATCCCTTGCTGGCATCGGACTTCACCAGCGCGGCGTAGTCACTGAGCGTCTTGACCTCGGGCAGATTGTCCTTCTGGACACCGACAGCATAGGTGTTGTCGAACGGGGCCGCCGGCAGCCACTTGATCTTGTTCTTGGTCAGGTCCTCCTGGGCTACTGCGTCGTACTGGCCCTTCGAGTCATGGATCGGGCTGGTGTGCTTGAGGTGGGTGATCCAGCCGGTGCCGGTGTACTCCCAGTACATGTCGATGCGACCTGACGTCAGCGCCGTGCGCACGGTGACGCTGCCGGACAGGCCGCACTGCCGCTTGACCGTTGCGCCAGCCCGTTCGAGCGCCTGCGCAGTGATCTCGCACAGGATCTTCTGCTCGGTGAACTCCTTGCTGCCGACCGTGAACGTCGCGCCCTTGAGCGGCCCGCTGCCCGCGGTTCCCGTTGTTTTCTTGCTCGCGCACGAGGCCGTCAGCACCGTGAGTGCGGCGACGGCGCCGAGCACGACCGCTCGGCGGGCGACACTTACTACCATTGAAATCTCCTCAGTCTCCGGTGGTTGCCGGCGTGATGGTGGTGGAACTCCTACAGACCCTTCGGTCGCAATGCTCGCTCCGCCAGGCCGGCGAACCAGTCAATGGTGAGCGCGAGGACAGCGACAAGGACGGCGCCGGTGACGAGGATCGTGTTGCGGCCCAGCTTCAGGCCGGCGTCGATGACGTCGCCGAGGCCGCCGGCGCTCGTGAACGTCGCCAGCGTGGCAGTGCCGACGTTGATGATCAGTGCAACGCGGATGCCTGCCATCATCACCGGGACTGCGAGCGGTAGCTCGACCCGCGTGAGCACCAACCGCTTGGTCATCCCCATGCCCCGGCCGGCGTCGACGAGCGCCCGGTCGACGCGCTGCAACCCCACCATCGTGTTGCGCAGCACGGGCAGGAAGGAGTACAGGACCAAGGCGAGGATTGCGAAGCGGAAGCCGATGTGACCCTTGACGGCGAGCAGCACGATCACACCGATCGAGGGAATGGCCTGACCGATGTTGACGAAGGCGAGCACGAACGGTGTAGCCCGCCGGAACAAGGGGCGGGTGAGCAGGATGCCCAGCGGGATGGCGAGCAAGATGACCAGGATGGTCGAAACTCCCGTGAGCTCGAGGTGCTCGACCATCTTGTCCGTCAGGAAGCTGCGGTTGAGCGAGCGCTTTTCGATGCTGTCGAGCGGATGCGTGTGGACGTAGAGGTAGAGCCCGACGAGCGCGACGACGAGCAGCACCGGGGTAAGGAACAGCCCGGCGCGGCCGCGCTGGTCGCCGCGCTCCTGGACGCCGGTCGCCGAGGCATCCAGCAGCTCAGCCTGGTCCTCTTGGGTGATGGTCATCTCGGGCTACCGGGCCCCGGTGGTGGCCGCGATGGCGTCCTGCTTGGCCTGATGCATCGCTTCGAGCCGCGCCGTCCGGCTCATGATCGTTTCCAGGCGCAGCGCGCCGACGTAGCGACCATCGCCATCGACGATGGCGGCAACGGTGTCGCCGGTACGCAGCAGCTCGTTGAGGACGTCGTGCACCGTCTGGGACCGGCGTAGGACCGCCAGTGGTCCGCCGCCGCCGGTCATGCCCTGCTCGAGGTCGGCCGCTTGCCGCCAACCCCGCGGCCGCCGGTCGTTGTCGACGATCAGCGCCCGATCCTGCTTGGTCCGGGCCAGCAGCGCCCGTGCCTTGTCGACGGAGTCCGTCAACTCGACCACCGGAACGTCGTCCAACTCGATGTCGGCGAGATTCGTGAGTCCCAGGCTACGCACGGATGCGCCGGGTCCGATGAAGTCGGCGACGAAGTCGTTGGCGGGGTGGGCCAGGATCTGCTCCGGCGTGTCGTATTGCTCGACGCGCGAGCCCTTAGCCAGAATCGCAATCCGGTCGCCGAGCTTGATCGCCTCGTGGATGTCGTGGGTGACGAACACGATGGTCTTGCGCAGAGTCTCCTGCAGTCGCAGGAATTCGTTCTGCAACCGGTCGCGGGTGATCGGGTCGATGGCGCCGAACGGCTCGTCCATCAGCATGACGGGCGGATCGACGGCCAAGGCTCGGGCGACACCCACCCGCTGCTGTTGGCCACCGGAGAGTTCCTTGGGGTAGCGGCCGCGATATTGAGCGGCCTCGAGCCCCACGAGTTCGAGCAGTTCGTCGACGCGCTCCCCGACCCTCGACTTGTCCCAACCGAGCAAGCGCGGGACGACGGCGATGTTGTCGGCGATCGTCATGTGCGGGAAGAGGCCGACCTGCTGGATCACGTAGCCGATCCGTCGGCGGAGCTGGTCAGGGTTGATCTTGGTGACGTCCTCACCACCGATGATGATCTTTCCGCTGCTCGGCTCGATAAGACGGTTGATCATTCGCATGGTGGTCGTCTTGCCGCAGCCCGACGGGCCGACGAGCACGACGATCTCACCCGCGGGTACCTCGAGGTCCAGCAGGTCGACGGCCTGATCCTTCTGGCCGTGGAAGCGCTTGGTGAGTTGCTCGAGACGGATGACCTCGCCACCGGTCGACGAACCGGATGAATCAGCCACGGATCCCCCTGGAGGTTGTGAGTCGGCCTACCAACACAAAGACGGCATCGTAGGTGAGTGCGACCAGGACAACGCCGAAGACGCCGATCAGGGTCTCGTTGAGCGCGAACGGACTGCCGATCGAAGACAGCCCGCCGAAGATGAAGTGCCCGAGCCCGGGCCCGTTGACGATAGCCCCGATGGCTGCGATGCCGACGATCACGACGGTCGACACGCGAATGCCGGTCAGGATGACCGGCCAGGCCAGGGGCAACTGGATGCGCCACATTCGCTGCCTGCTGTTGAGTCCCATTCCCCGGGCGGACTCCATGATCGCCTTGTCGACGGACTCGAGTCCGGCCACTGTATTGCGCACGATGGGCAGCAGTGCGTACATCACCAGCGCAACGAGTGTCGGCTGGTAGCCGAGCCCGAAGGCTGGGATGAGCAGCGCGAAGAGCGCGAAGGACGGGACGGTGAGAAAGATGCCGCAGATAGCCAGCACCAGATCGGTGGCCCGGCGGTTGCGGTGCACCACCAGGCCGAGCGTGACGCCGAGCGCCGTGGCGATGAGCATCGCGACGAGCACGATCTGGAAGTGCTCGATCAGTCGCACCCTGACTTCGTAGGCGTGCTTGGAGAAGTAGTCGAAGAAGTTCACCGCTGCTCACTGTCCCGGGTTGCCCCGTCGTCGGTAACCTCGCCCAGCCGTAATGACAACTCGTCGGCGATTTCCTTCAGTGCCTGGCCCACGCCGGCCAGGCGGCGGGCGCTGCCGAGCCGGAATTTCGGAGCCGAGACGTTCACCGCAGCACAGATTCGTCCGGAGAAGTTGCGCACCGGCGCGGCCGCCGCGATCAGTCCTGGCTCGAACTCCTCGTCGACGACTGCGTAGCCACGCGCCCGGCTGGCCACGATCCGCCGGTGCAGTGCCTCGACATCGCGAGGGGCGTTCGGCCCGAGCGCGCGGAACTCGGTGTCCGCGAACAGGCTGGCCAGGTCACTGCGGTAGTGATCGAAGAGCAGCGCCCGCCCGGATGACGTGCAATAGGCCGGCACGGTGCGCCCGATCCAGTCGACTGTCTGCACAGCGCGTGATGACCGCTCGGAGAACAACGTCAGTACCTCGGTGCCGCGCAGGACGGTCAGGTTGGCCCGTTCGCCGACCTCTCCGACCAGCCTGCCCAACAGGGGCTGGGCCAGGGTGAGCAGGCGCTGATCGCTGACGTGCGAGGCGAGCACGAACAGCTGCCAGCCCAGGCGGTAGGTCTGTGTTTCGTCATCACGCTCGACCAGATCGTGGCTGTCCAACGTCTTGAGCAGGCGGGAGAGCTGACCTTTGTCGCCGCCCGTGAGCTCGGCCAGCCGGTTCACTCCCAGGCCGCCGCGGTCGACGCTTTCCCGCGATCCGAGCGCGATCAAAGCCGCCGCAGCGCGCGAAACGCCGTCAGCTCCGGTGGCAACCACAGTTGTCTATAGCACCCTTCATTTGTTCCGAGCAAGATAACAGGGGTGATCGTCTCGCGCCTGTCAACTCCGGTTGTTGCTTGTTTCGGCCTGCTGGCTATCATCGGGGCGGCCACCGCTTAACTGGGAGTTGACTCGATGACGAACGCCACGACCGACGGTTTGATGCAGCGCCTCGGAACTGGGCCGGTGATCTGCGCCGAGGGATACCTGTTCGAACTGGAGCGCCGCGGTTACCTGCAGGCCGGCGCCTTCGTCCCCGAGGTGGTGCTCGAGCACCCCGAGAAGGTGGCCGAACTGCATCGTGAGTTCGTCCACGCCGGGTCGGACGTCGTTGAGGCGTTTACCTATTACGCGCACCGGGAAAAGCTGCGGCTCATAGGCAAAGAGGACCTGCTCGAGCGGCTCAATCGAGATGCCCTGCAGATCGCCAAGGACGTCGCCCGCGAGACCGACGCCTTGTTCGCCGGTGACATCTGCAACACCAACATCTACGAGTCCGACAATGCCGCCTCCGCCGACCAGGTGCGAGCAATGTTCACCGAGCAGGTGGGCTGGGCGGTCGAGGCGGGGGTCGACTTCGTCATCGGCGAGACGTTCAGCTTTGCCGAAGAGGCGCTCATCGCCTTAGACGTGATCCAGCAGACCGGACTGCCGTCTGTCATCACGCTGGCCTTCCATCAGTCACCATTGACCCGCGAGGGCTGGACTGCGGCCGAGGCGTGCAAGCGGCTCGCTGACGCCGGTGCCGACGTCGTCGGGCTGAACTGCATCCGTGGCCCGAAGACCATGCTGCCGTTGCTGGGAGAGGTCATGACGGCGGTCGAAGTCCCGGTCGCCGCGCTGCCAGTGCCATACCGAACCCACGCGGACGAGCCGAGCTTCCAGTCCCTGCGCGACCCGATGAACCCGGAGCGGCCCTTCCCGACCGCACTGGATCCCTTCACCTGCAACCGGCACGAGATCGCCGACTTCACCGCTGCGGCGCGCGATCTCGGCGTCAGCTACTTCGGGCTGTGCTGCGGCGCCGGGCCGCACCATATCCGCGCGATGGCCGAGGCGCTGGGCCGCACGCCCGAGGCAAGCCGCTACTCCGCGGACATGTCCAAGCACGCCTTCCTGGGCTCGGATGCAAAGCTGATGTCGCACAACCTCGCCTACGGCGCCGAGCTCTAAGAAACTCAAGTGCCGGTTCGCAGGGTAAGTGCCCGCTATTCCGCCTTCGGGCTGCTACGCAAAGGGCTGACGCACCGCGACTGGCCGCCCGCCTGGCGCCAGCACGAGCTGGCCAAGTCCTACGACGTGATCATCATCGGGGCCGGCGTGCACGGTCTGGCTACGGCGTACTACCTGGCCGCCCGGCACGGTATCACCAACGTCGCCGTGCTCGACAAGGCCTATCTGGGCGGCGGCGGCTCGGGGCGCAACACGGCGATCATCCGGTCGAACTATCTGACGCCGGACGGCGTCCGGTTCTACGACCGCTCGGTGAAGCTGTACGAGTCGCTCGCCGCGGAACTCAACTTCAACGTGATGTTCTCCCAGCGTGGCCACCTGACCCTCGCCCACAACGACGGATCGCTACGCACGATGCGCTGGCGCGCCGAGGTCAACAAGCTCGAGGGCGTCGAGTCCGAGGTGATCGGCCCGGCGGACATCAAGAAGCTCGTTCCGTACATGGACATATCCCCCGAGGCCCGCTACCCGATCCTGGGCGCGTTGTACCACCCGCCCGGCGGCACCATCCGCCATGACGCGGTGAACTGGGGCTACGCCCGGGCGGCCGATGCGCTCGGCGTGCAGATCCACCAGAACACCGAGGTCACCGGCATCGATGTCGTGCCGGGGGAGGGCCCGCTCGGTCAGGTACAAGGGGTGCAGACCAACCGTGGCCCGATCTCGGCGCCCGTCGTCGTCAACTGCACCGCGGGCTGGTCGAGCCTGGTGTCGGCGCTGGCCGGCATCAGGCTGCCGATCAGCACACATCCCTTGCAGGCCGCGGTGACCGAGCCGGTGAAGATGTTCCTGCGCACAGTGGTGGTGTCCGGCACACTGCACGTCTACGTCAGCCAAACCGACCGGGGCGAGTTGGTGTTCGGAGCGAGCACCGACCCGTATCCGTCCTACTCGATGCGGGGGTCGCTGGAATTCACCGAAGAGTTGGCTGGGCACGTCCTGGCCCTCATGCCGTCGATCGCCAAGCTGCGGGTACTGCGGCAGTGGGCCGGACTGTGCGACATGACTCCGGACTTCTCGCCGATCATGGGGATCACGCCCGTCGAGGGCTTCCTGCTCGACGTGGGCTGGGGCACCTACGGCTTCAAGGCCGGGCCGGTGGCCGGCGAGACGATGGCCGAACTGATCGCGACCGGCAAGACCCCCCAGCTCATCGCCGCTTTCGACCTGGCCCGCTTCGCCGAGGGACGCCTCGTCGGCGAAAAGGCCGCGGCGGCGGTGGGGCACTGATGTTCCAGATTCCGTGCCCGCACTGCGGCCCGCGCAACGTCGCAGAATTCCGTCACGCGGGCGAGAAATGCCCTCGACCGGATCCGCAGAGCGCGACGCCGGAACAATGGCGCTCCTACCTCTACCTCCAGACCAACGCGGCCGGGTGGACTGACGAGACCTGGTATCACCGGCTGGGTTGCCGCCGGTTCATCAGCGTGCAGCGGCACACCGTCTCCAATGAGATCCGGCCCGCGCATTCCGACCCCGACGTGGGCGTCTCATGAG
>JBDTXT010000032.1:0-12437 GCA_040006035.1 Pseudonocardiales bacterium
TGTCAGGGTTCCTGCGCCGCTATCACCTGGGCGCGAGCTCGCCGCTGCTGTGGTCATGGCTGCGCCGCCTGCACAACACCGCGGATCTGACCCTCGCCCCGTCCAGCGCGACCGCCTACCAGCTGCGCCGGCACGGCATCGGGCCCCTCGCGATGTGGTCCAGGGGCGTGGACGGGCATCAGTTCGACCCCTTGCGTCGCGACGAGGGCTTGCGCGAGTCACTGCTCGGCGCCGCAGGGTTCGGTGGACTGCTGGTCGGCTTCGTCGGCCGGCTGGCGGCGGAGAAACGCGTCGAGGCGCTGGAACCGCTGACCCGGCTGCCCGGGGTGCAGGTGGTGATCGTGGGCGACGGCCCACGGCGCGCCGCGCTGGAGCGGCTCATGCCCGGTGCGAGGTTCACCGGGCAGCTGATCGGCGCACAGCTAGGCGCGACGATGGCCTCGCTCGACCTGCTCGTCCAGCCCGGTGCGGACGAGACGTTCTGTCAGGTGGTCCAGGAGGCGCTGTGTGCAGGCGTCCCGGTCATCACTGCGGCCTCCGGCGGCCCGCTGGATCTGGTGCGCCACGGTGACAACGGCTGGCTGTGGGCGGGCGGCGACCCGGCCATGCTCGCCGCGCAGGTCGTGTCGATGCGAGCCGATCGCCCTGAGCGGATCGCGGTCCGGGACCGCACCCGGCCCTCTGTCGTGGGCCGAACCTGGGCCCGGGTGACCGATCAGCTGCTCGGCCACTACGCCCGCGTCATCGCCGAGCGGGGCACCGCCGCGCAGCTCCGGCGCGTGGTGCCGATGCGCGAGCGTCGCAGGGCCTCAAAGCGTCCTTCGATGCGATAGATGCTGTTTGGTCCGTTATTCTCTTCGGAGTTGCGGCCCGCAGGGGCGTACGTCAATCACATTGCGGTTGAGCCGGCGGACGCCTGGTCGACCAAGCGGAGGTCTCGTGGCGGCTCGGCGACACGATCCTGCTGCCTTCCGGCCCGATCCCGCGGCCGCGCCGAGCCGCAGACCGAGTCGGCGCCAGGCCACCTCGATGATCGCCGGACTGGTGCTGGTGGCGGGCACCGTCGCCGTGGCGTCCTACGCGGTCAAGCCCAACAAGGCGCGGGCCTTCGACCTGTTCTACGGATCGATTTTCCTCAACGACGAGCGCGCACCGGTGGCCGTCGATCTCACCAACGCCAAGCCGACGGTCCGGCTGGTCGACGCGAACACCCAGGTCAGTGCCAAGAACCCGACCGATCTCGGTTTGGTGCCGCTGACCAATGGCACGCTGCTGCTGAACACCGCCACCGGCGAATTCAACGTGGTGGATCCCACTGGCTTCGTCATCAAATCCAAGAACGGTGGCGTGCCGCTGCCCAAAGCGACCGGGACGACGTCTTCGGTGGGAATCGCGGCCGGCGCCTCGGCCTACATCGTGCAGACCGGACCGCTGGGCACCTCGGTGTACCTCGTCGGGCAGTCGACGGTGCAGTCCGCGGCCGGCCTTGGCGCGAAGGTCAAACCCCGCGCCTACGCCTCCATCGACGCGCCAGGGTCTAGCGCCCCCGGCGGCGCGGCCAGTGCCAACGGCGAGCTTTGGCTGCTCGTCGGCAGCGGCGGGTCGCGCGCCCTCACCCAGCTGAGCCTGCCCCGCGGCAGCGACGTCGGCGTCACCCTCGACAGCGCCGAGCGCGCCACCGTGCCCGCAGTTTCGGCCGTCGGCGTCACCACCGGGCGCGGGGGCGGTGACGCGGTTGCGGTCGCCTCCCCAGAACAGGTCGAGGTGTTCGGCGCGGGCAGGTCGCGGACGCTCGCGGTGTCTGCTCTGAGTGGTGTCGACAGGATCCTGCCTGCCTCCAATCAGCGGGATCGGCTTTCGTTCCTGTACCACTCGCCCGCCGGCTGGAGCCTGGTCTCCGCCTCAGCCGACGGCGGCGGGCTCGTCGGCCCGGTCGCCCTGAGCGGCGTGGACCCGGCGGCCCAACTGGTGCCTCCAGCCGCGAGCAACGGCTCGCTGTTCACGATGGACGGTGGGCCGAGCGGCGGCCGGGTATGGCGGATCGACGCGAAGGGTGACGTCCAGACACCGCCCGGGGCAGCCGCGCAGTACCCCATCGTGAGGACCTCCGCCGGCAAGGCCCTCGAGGTGGGGGATTTCGGCGACGCCTATGCCATCGCCCGCGGCAGCCGGGTCGTGTTCAACTCGCCCAATCACGTCCAGGCGCTGGCCATCTTCACCGACGGCAGCCACCCGCCGGCGCAGATCGACAAGAGCGCGGCGGCGTCGCTCAACGCCGCGGGCGGGCCTACCGCGCTGATCGACTCGCACCCGTTGAAGAAGCCGACGGGACCACAGCCCCCGGCCAAGGGCACCGTGAAGGTGGAGCCGGCGCAGCCGATCAGCGACAAGATCCGGTGCAGGAACACCGCGCAGGTGCCGCACATCCCGACGATCACGCGGGCCACTCCCGGGTCTCGTTCGGTGCTGCTGCAGTGGAGTTACCCGCTACTCGATCCGCGGGACTGCGCGCCGTCCACGTACTCCGCGTCGGTGAAGCTGATCAGCTCAGGCGCGCCCTCACCGCCGTCGGACGTCACCGTCCAGGGTCAGGACGGCGTGAACTTGAGCGGGCTGTTCCCCGACACCCGCTACGCGATCACCGTGAAGGCCTTCCTCAACGGACGCGGCACGCCGTCAGCGCCCGTCGAGATCGTGACCGGTCCGGAGGGCCCGGCCGCGCCGACGAATGTCCACACCGCCGCCGACAGCTCCGGAAACTGGACGGTGACGTGGAACTCGTGCGGCGGGCTGGCGCAGGCCTGCGTGGCCTCGGCCACCTGGAGCGTCATCCCGAGCTTCTGCGACAGCTCCGGACTGTCGAGCACCCCGGCCACCATCTCCATCGCGGGCGACCCGACTCAGCACACGTTCACGGCCAGGTTCCCGGGCAACGTCGCGCTGCTGGGCCGCGGGCTCACCTTCCAGGTCCAGGGCATCGGCACTAAGGGCACCGTCGGCACCCCGGCCCGCGACGGCGGCTGCAGCTACAGCTGGACCCCGCCGGTCGCGTCGAACATCTCAGTCGCGGCCAGCTCGCCCCCGAAGATCACCGGGCAGGCGACGAGTGCCACGACCGTCGCGGTGAGCTTCGCCGGTGGCCAGGTGCACGACCTCGGCGGAGTCGGCGCACAGCTGACCTATGAATTGCGCTCCGGCGGCGCGACGATCAGCAGGGTGGGCCCGGTGACCGCCACGACGGCAAGGTTGAACGGCATCCGTCCGGGGCAGCACTATCAGGTGCGGGTCACCGTGAACCCGCCCCGCCATCCCGAGGCCGCTGTCACGATCCCGCCTATTGACGTGACGCCGGCTGTCGCGCTGTGGCCCGCCCTGTCGGTCTCGGCCAGCTTCGCGAACAACGGGGCACTGTCGGGCACGCTCACCGTGCAGATCAGCGGGCTCGTCAGCGCGGACGCGAGAGGCGAGACGTTCGACCTGGTCGACAGCGGACTGAGCTGCGGCGGCGGCAACTCCGTCATGACGCTGGACAAGAACGATTTCGACCCGAAGCAAGCGCTGACGTTCCCGGTAGACCGGACCCAGTACAACGGGCCGTGCAGTGTCACGATCCGCCTCGCTCAGGATCTGCGCACGGCCACCGACCCATCGGTGTTCGGCGCGGAAAGCTCAGCCTCTGCCACCTCTGGCTCGGTGCCGATCGATCCGCCCACCCTGACCGCGACGGGCGGGGACTTCTCAGCTGCGTGGAGCACCGACAGCACCAGGGGCCAGCCGAAGATCGTGGTGAGCCACCACGGGACGCCGTTGCTGTTCACCAGCTCCTGGTCGCTGATCGTGTCGAACAACGCCGGCGTGACGAACTGCGGTTCTTCCAGCACCGAACCGCCGACCACGATCGCGGTTGACAAGGCCTGTGTGGCGGCGGGCGGCACGTTCACCGTCCACATCACGTTCAATTACTTCCTGTCCAGGCAGGACTTCACGGTGGCCGTGAGCGGTACCGCGCCGGCGCCGGTCAACCCGGCCCAGTTCACCTTCACCGCAGCCTGGGGAGGAACCGCGGCCAAGCCGGTGGTCAACATCACGACCACCGCCGGGGATCCATCCTCGGCCGGGCTGAGCTGGACGGAAGTGGTCACCGCAAACACCTCGCCCGGCGTCTTCTGCGGTAGTTCCCGCGCCACCCCGGCACGCGCACCCGGCAGCATCGCCGTTACCGTCGTTCGGACAACCTGCCCGTTCATCCCAGGCCAGACCGTCTGGGCGGTGACGATCGGCTACACCGATCCCAGTGGCGTGAGCCCGCCGTACAACTATCCCCCGATTGCCGTCACCGGCGTCGAGCCGTAGACCGCGTGACCCCGACACCAGGAGCGCCATGACCGGCCCGTACGACATCTCGCGCGTAGCGCACAACGTCGAACGACTGTGCGCCAACATGGGCTTCGTCATCCAGGGCAAGCCCGAGGTGATCCGCAACGCCGTCATCTGCCTGCTCGCCGAAGGTCACCTGCTGCTGGAGGACGTACCCGGCACCGGCAAGACGTCGCTGGCGCGGGCACTGGCCTCGTCACTGTCGATCAGCTGGAACCGCATCCAGTTCACCCCCGACCTGCTGCCCTCCGACGTCAGCGGCGTGTGCTGCTCGAGGTGATGGAGGAGGGCACGCTGAGCACCGACGCGCACGTGTATCCGATGCCCAAGCCCTTCATGGTCGTCGCGACGCAGAACCCGATCGACATGGAGGGCACTTACGTCCTGCCCGAGGCGCAGTTGGACCGGTTCCTCATGAAGCTGACCGTCGGGTATCCGACGGCCGAGGCGGAGGCCGAGATCCTGCGCACCCAGAAGATGGGTTCGACGGTCGCCCACCTGCAGCCCGTGCTCACCGGAGACGAGGTGCTGATGATGATCGAAGCGGTGAAGCGCGTCGAGGTCGCCGCCGCACTCGAGCAGTACATCGTCGCCATCGCTACGGCCACCAGATCGATGTCGGAGCTACGGCTGGGCGTCTCCCCCCGCGGCAGCCTGGCCCTGCTGCGGGCCGCGCGCGCGGCAGCCGCCGCGGCCGGGCGGCCGTTCGTCGTGCCCGAGGACGTCAAGGCCATCGCGCCGGTCGTGCTCTCGCACCGGGTGATCCTGCAGCCCGACGCCGAATTGCAGGGCCGCACCGGCATCGAACTCATCGCCCGCGCAGTGCACTCGGTCGCCGTGCCCCGCGCGATGGCTGCCAGCTGGCATCAGCTGCGTGACTGACTCATGACACGGACCGGCCTCGCTGCGCTGCTGACCGGCATCGCCGCGCTCGTGCTCGGGCTGTGGCTGGGCTGGACCTCGTTCGACCTGCTCGGCATCGGCCTGCTCGCCGTGGTGGCCGTCGGCTTGGCGACCATCCTGCGGCCATCGCGCCTGAGCATCGACCGCCAGATCCAGCCACCTCGGGTGCCCAAGGGGTCCATGGCCATCGCGTTCCTGACCTTCGCCAACCGCGGCAGGATGACCGTCGGCACCACAGTGGCCAACCAGCCTTTCGGCGGCCTGCAGGTGCGCACGATCATCCCGCGCCTGCGCAAGGGAGAGCGCGGCACCCGCACCTACCGGCTGCCGACGACCAAACGTGGCATCTTCGACGTCGGGCCGGTGGAGGTGACCCGGCGCGACCCGTTCGACTTGTTCCGCGTATCGCGCCAGCACGGGCATCCGGAGCGGATCTGGGTGTACCCGCGGGTGCTCGCCTTCCGCGCGTTACCGGCCGGGCAGACCCGACACCTCGAGGGCCCGTCGTCGGACACCTCGCCGCAGGGCAACATCACCTTCCACCGGCTGCGCGAGTACGTCGTCGGCGACGACCTGCGCATGGTGCACTGGCGCTCGTCGGCGCGCACCGGCAAGCTCGTCGTCAAGCACAACGTCGACACCTCGCAGCCCTACAGTGTCGTGCTGCTCGACCAGCGGCCGGAGCGCTACACCGAGGACTCCTTCGAGTCAGCGGTCGATGTCGCGGCGTCGGTGCTCGTCGCGTCGTCGGCGAACAAGGCACCGGTCGAGCTGCGCACGACCGACGGCAGCGTGATCGGCGGGCCGCGGCTGCGTGAGGTCACTCCGTTGATCGATCACCTGACCGGCGTCGCCGCGACCCCGGAGGGGTCGCTCCAGGCGCAGCTGCTCACCCTGCGCCGCGCCCTCGGCGGCACCTCGCTCGTCGTGATCACCGGGGTGCTCGATGTCGCCGACCTGCCGTTCGTGGCCTTGCTGCGGCGCCGGTTCGAGCGGCTGGTGGTGGTGTCGATCGACCCGGAGCACTCGCACCATCCAGCGCGTTTCCCCGGCGTCGGCGTGATCGTCGCGGCCGACGCCGACACAGCGTGTGCTGCCTGGAACGTCCAGGTGCACACATGACCACCGGGATGATCCGCCGCACGATTCCGTTCACGATCCTGCCGCTGGCGCTGCTTGCGGTCGGGCTGGCCGGCTCACCGTGGCTGCGCGCCTTCCCTTCCGACGTGATCACGGCGCCGCTTTTCGGTGCGGCCGGGCTCAGCGTGCTGGTGCCGTTCGTGGCGGTGCGGCTGGGTGTCAGCCGGCTCTGGCTGACCGCGCTGATCGACGTCGCCGCGTTCGTGCTCTACGGCCTGCTCGTCGTCCTGCACGAACCAGCGGGCGTCGGACACCTCGTCGACGGCATGTACCACGGGCCGTCGCAGCTGCTCACCTTCGCGCTGCCGCTGGTGAGCCCGCGGACGCTGCTGGTCGCACCAGTCGCGTTGAGCTGGGTGGCTGGCGCGATCGCCGGCGAATGCGTGGCCCGGCAATGGTTCACGGTGCTGCCCTACGGCGCCTGCCTGGTGACCTTCGGACTGGCCTACGCCGGTTCGGTGCGCGCCGCCTCAGGCAGCGCCGGGGACGTGCGGGTCTCCGACACGTTGCTCGCGCTGGCCTTGCTGGTCACCTTGCTGTTGCTGCGGGTCGCGCAGTCTTGGGTGCGGCAGGAGGCCAGCGCGATGTCGACGCAGGTCGACGGCATCCTGCCGTTGCGCGGCCTGGTCATCGGCACCGGCACGACATTGGTCGTCGCGCTCATCGCCGCCGTCGCCGTCCAGTCCTCGGCCTTCAGCCGGCGCAGCACCACTCCTGAGCGCGTCCCGCTGGTCGACACCTCGCAGCCGCTCAGTCCCGTGGCGTTCATCTCGGGCCTGCGCCCCGCCAAGCCCAGCACCCCGGGCCTGCCGGTCTTCCAGGTCAGCGTCGATCGGGCGTCGCCTGCCTACTTCGGGATCGCCAACGTCGACTATTACGACGGCGACGGCTGGTCGTTCAACCGCAGCTTCCGGCCCTCTGGGGGCATCCTGCCCGCCGACACTGACCCGGCGCTGCGGTCCACCCAGACGGCGGTGACCCAGCGGTTCCGGATCACCGCCGGCCCGCTGACCTCGGCACCGTGGATGCCCTACCTCTACCGCCCGCAACAGGTCACCGGCGCCGCTGTGAACATCGATCCGGGCAGCGGGATGGTCGTACCGTCCGACACGCTGCACGGCGGGCAGACCTACTCTGTGCGCTCGGATGCGTCGAAGACGTTGTTCAGCGAAGTCGCGGGCAACGCCCTGCCGGCCACCTCGGCGCCGCCCACCGACACCCAGATCCCCGGTGCGCTGCGGTCTGCGCTCGGCACTGTCGTCACCGCGTTGTCCGATGAGACCAGCACGCCCACCACGGTGCCGATCCCGTTCCTGCAGGCGCTGGACAAGCAGCTCAGGAGCAAGTACTCACTCGCCGGCTCGCCCACGACCGCGGCCGGCAAGCCGTCTACCCCGGCGTCAAAGCCGTCGACGGGCAAGTCGAAGCGGCCCCGGAATCCCACGCCGACGCTGAGCTCGACGACCAGCCCGCACACCGGCGGGGTGAGCTTCGCCGACGTGCTGGCATCCATCATCGGACCGGACCGCTCCGCCACCCCCGAGCAGTACGCGACGCTGTTCGCGCTGGTGGCCCGCCAGCTCGGCGTGCCGGCCCGGCTGGTCACCGGGTTCCGGCTCCCGACCGCACCAGGCGAGCACTCGCTCAGGGCCGGCAGTTACGCCGTGACCACCGCCGAGGCCTGGACGTGGGTGGAGATCCCGATCCGTGGCAGCGGCTGGGTCGTGGTCGACCCCGCGCCCGCCGCGGTCTCCGGTGCGCAGCGCACGCCCAGCGCCGGCTCGTCACCGTCCCCGACGCGGAGCTCGACGCCGACCCGCAATGGGTTGATCACCCAGTCCAACGGTGGGCATGCCGTGGCGCCGAAGAGCGACGTGCCACACCGGCCGGCCGCATCGCACGGCCCGCTGATCGTGACCGTACTGATCGGGTTCGGGGCGCTGATCCTGCTGGCGCTGCTCGCCGTCCCGCTGTGCAAACGGCTACGCGCTCGACGCCGCCGGCGGCCCGCCGACCCGCGCCGGCGATTGCTCGGGGCGTGGCACGAGAGTCTCGATGTGCTCGCCGAGTCCGGGCTGTCCGACCTGACGCCACTCACCAGCACCGAGATCGTGGCGGCCACCGGCGAGCGGGTCGGGGCGCAGCCGGCCGGGCAGGCTGCCTACCTCGGTCAGGTGGCCAATGCGGCTCTCTACAACGCGAGCTCGTGGATCGGCTCGGCCGAAGCTGATGCCGCCTGGACCGCGCAGCGGGCGCTGCGCCGCCTCGTGCGCCGCCGGCTGGGGGTGCGAGCGCGCGTGGTCGCCGGGCTGCGCTATCACCGGACCAAAACACCGCGTACCGTGGCCGGTCCACTGTCGTGGGCCGAGCCGCTGCCGGCTGCGAACCGGCGACGCGAGGATGCCCGCTGGGCTCGCCGCGCCCGTCATCGCGCGCATTGACCGGGGGCTCAGCGACTGCGCGCCAGGTGGGCGCGGGCCCGGTAGGCATCGAGCATGGCGTGGGCGTAACGCACCTCGGCCAGAGATCCGCGGGTGGCCGGCAACGCCACCGCGCCGGTGGTCGTCACGGCGATGAGTGATCCGCTCGGCACGCCCTCTTCGTCGACGGCCTCGACGCGCCGTTCGAAGCCGAGTACATCGGTCCACTGGATCCGGCTGCGCTTGATCCCTACCCGCATCGACAGCCGACGGTCATCGATGCTCAACGCGCTCATTCCGGCGTGCAGGCGAAGACGGCGCCGCAGCGACATCGGGTCGATGACGATGTCGCCGCCGAACTGTTGCATTTGCGCGGGCCGCGGCATCCGCAGCGCCTCAGCCGGCGCACCGAAGGTGCCGACGTACGGCTCCGGGGACAGCCCGGCCGGCGGAATCGGGTAGCTGACGACAGCGGGATCGGCAGCGCCCGACGGCGGGGACGGGGCGGCCTCGGTCGGCCCCGGCTCCTCGGCCGGTGGGGGGTCGACGGGGACCGCGGCCAGGTCGGTCCACTGCGGCTCGGGCCACGGCAGCAGGTCGGGCAGTTCGGGGGGCTCGGGCGCGACCGGCTGGACGACAGGTGGCGGTTCGACGACGCGTGGCGGTTCGACGACGCGTGGCGGTTCGACGACGCGTGGCGGTGGCGGTGGCGGGGTCCACGCACTTCGCCCAGGCAGGCTGGACACCGGCATCGGCGGCCGTGGCGTGCGCAGCGGGTAGGGCGCCGGGGCGCTGGGTGGCGCAGTCGTGACCGGCGGCGGGGGTACCGCCGCGGTTTCGGGTGCCGGTACGCCCGCTGCCACCAACGATCCGTAGGGGGCCGGCGGGACCACCTCGGGCGCGGGCTTGTCCGGTTCGGGTTTGTGAACCGGCTGCGATCCCGGTTCGGCTGCCGGCCCAGATTGCGGTTCGGCTGCCACCGCCGGTTGGGGTTCGGCGGCCAGGACCGGCGCGGGTTCGGGCGCCTGGTCGGCTTCGCGGGTGATGGGCTGGGCCCCGCGTGGAGGCACGACGGGATCAAGGATGGGCCGGAGTTCGAGCGAATCCTCGGCCGACGGCGCCCCGTGTGCTGGCCTGCTGCGGGCGCTGGCCCGGGCCCGGGCCAGCCTGCGCCATTCCGGCTCGGGTTCGGGCACCGGCTCCGGTTCGGGCTCGGGCACCGGCGCCGGCTCGGGCACCGGCTCCGGGTCGGGCACAGGAGTGGCGTCCACCGCCTCAGCGACGACGTCCGGGCTGGACCAGGTCGGTTCGGACCAGGACGGTTCGGACCAGGACGGCTCGGACCACTCGGCCTGCGCAGACTGCGGTGTCGTCCACGACGGCTCGGTCCAGCCCCGATCGGGTGCACTCGGCTCGGACCACGGCAGGACGGTCGGCACCGGCGCTAGCGGCGGCGCCAGCGGGGCTGACTGGGCCACGGAGGGCAGGGCGACGACCGGCCGGTCCGGCATGCGGGTGATCGCTGGCGGCACTCCCGCCGCGCCGTTGACGTTGTCGCGGATCAGGAACTGGGTCCGTGGCCAGCCCTGCTCGGTTTCGATCGCGGACAGTTCGACGGCGAACTCCGCGGCCGTCGGCGGGCGGTGTTCCTTGTCCTTCGACATCGCCCAGATCAGCAGATCGGACAGCGCGACCGGCACCCCCTCGGCCACCACCGGTTGCACCGGGT
This sequence comes from Pseudonocardiales bacterium, assembly GCA_040006035.1. Lineage (GTDB taxonomy): Bacteria > Actinomycetota > Actinomycetes > Mycobacteriales > Jatrophihabitantaceae > QHCC01. Next base: position 10,570 of record JBDTXT010000032.1, read on the forward strand.
CGCGCAGGATGCGCAGGATGACCGAGGCCGGCGACTCCCCGTCGTAGGACCGGAAGGCCGACTGCCCCACGATGAGCTGGTAGAGCGTCGAGGCGAGTTCGTAGACGTCGGTGGCCGCAGACGTGGCGCCGCCTTCGAGCAGTTCGGGCGCCGCGTGCAGCGTGGTGAAGTCGAACAACCCGGCAGTCGTCTGCGTCGATGACTGCAACATCGCCACCCCGAAGTCCGCGAGCGCGGGCTCACCGAACTCGGTGACCAGGATGTTCTGCGGCTTCACGTCGCGGTGCAGGATCTGCCCACGATGCGCCGTCTCCAGCGCGCCCGCGACCTTGACCGCGATCGCGACGGCCTCCGGCACGGGCAGTTGCGCGCCGCCGCGCAGCCGGTCGGAGACCGCGTAGGAGCACAGTTCCAGCACCAGTACCGGCCGACCGTCGGGCACCGGGAAGGTTCGGAACAGGGTGACGATATTAGGGTGCGCGCTCAGTGCACCGAGGGCGATCGACTCGCGTTGGAAGGACTCGAGCGCACGTGGCGAGGCGTCGCGCACATTGAGCAGTTTGAGGGCGACGTGCCGGTTGGTGTCGATCTCCCGGGCCCGATATACCGTGGCCAGACTTCCGGTGCCGATCTCGAAGACGTCGGTGAAGCCGGGAAACACCTCCGTGCCCGCAGCGCGCGTCTTGCGTCGCAGCGCCACGATCACCTCCCCGTGCATCCAGCGTCCACGCGAGGGTATCAACGCTCGGCTGGGCCGAGTGACGTATCCCGACGATCAGAGACGGCGCTGAGGCCGTCTCTGATCATCCCGATACGTCCATCAACGCAGGTGACGGGTCTGCGATCCGCGCCGCGGTGCCCAGCGCCCAGCGGCCGGACGTGAGCACACCGAGTGAGAGCACGATCAGCCCCGTACCGGCGACGACCCACCACGCGGGCTGGCTCGCAGCGCTGAACCCGTCCTTGATCGGTCCGTGCAACCCCGAGTTCAACACCGAACCGATCACTGCCACACCGATGGCGGCACCGATCTGACGGCTCGTGGACGCGATTGCTGCCGCCACGCCGGCCTGGCTGCGGGGCATGCCGGACATCGCCGCGTTCGTGATCGGTGCGTTCACCAGACCGAAGCCGATCCCGAACACGAAGTAGCTGGCGAGCACCCAGCCAAGTGACGTCCCGGCGTCGAGCGGCACAAGCATCAGCGCCCCGGTGCACATCGCCGTACCCGCGACGACCAACGGAATGCGCGGCCCACGCGAACCGACCACGCGGCCCGAGATCGGCGCGAAGATCAGCATCATCAACGCCAACGGCAAGGTGCACAGGCCCGCCTGCAATGCCGAGAGCCCACGCACCTCCTGCAGATAGAGGGTGTTGAGGAACAAGAAACCCGCGAAGGCCCCGAACGCGCACACGGCGATGACGGTGGCGCCGGAGAACGGGACGCTGCGAAAGAAGCGCAGTTCGAGCAGCGGGTCGGTCCGGCGCGGCTCGTAGCGGAGCAGGACCACCACGGCAGCCAGCGAGAGCAGCGCGAGACCCACCGTCTGGATCGATCCCCAACCCGCCTGCGGCGCCTCGATGATCGCGTAAGTGAGACCGGCCAAGGCGAGCAGAACCAGCAACTGACCCACCGGATCGGGGCTACGGGCCTGCTCGGCCCTGGACTCCGGCACGAACCGGGCGGCCAGGACGAACGCAATGAGGCCGATCGGGACGTTGATCCAGAAGATCGCCCGCCAGCCGACTGTCTCGGTGAGCAACCCGCCGACCACCGGCCCCAGCCCCAGGCCGAGGCCGGCCACACCCGCCCACACCCCGATGGCCCGGGCGCGCTCGCGTGGTTCGGTGAACACGTTCGTGAT
>JBDTXT010000033.1:0-12384 GCA_040006035.1 Pseudonocardiales bacterium
CCGCTGAGCAGTTCGAGGCCGAGCTCGCGGGGGCCGAGGCCGACGCGGTTGCGACCGGCGCACACGCCGCCGAGGCAGCCGCCGAAGCGGAAGCCGAAGCAGCTGCCGAAGCCGAAGGCGAAGCGGCGGACGCCGAGGCGTCCTCCGACGAGTCGGCGCCGGCCGCCGAATAGAACTCGCGGTGCCCGAGGCGCCGTACCTGGTCATCGGGCTCGGTAATCCGGGGCCGAAGTACGCCGCAACCCGCCACAACGCGGGCTTCCTCGTGCTCGACGTCCTCGCGCACCGGTCCGGCTCGAAGTTCAAGGCGCACCGCGGCCGGGCCGACCTGATCGAAGGCCGGCTGGGACTGCACCGCGTCCTGCTCGCCAAGCCGAAGACCTACATGAACGAATCGGGCGGGCCGGTCGCGTCTCTGCGCGACTTCTTCAAGGTGCCCGCTGAGCGCATCGTCGTCGTACACGACGAGATAGACCTGCCGTTCGGCACCATCCGCCTCAAACTCGGGGGTGGCGACAACGGGCACAACGGCCTCAAGTCCGTTCGGTCGGCGCTGGGCACCGGGGAGTGGCACCGGGTGCGCTTGGGGGTGAGCCGGCCGGACGGTCCGCAGGACCCGGCCGACTACGTTCTGAGCGACTTCAGTCCGGCGCAGCGGCGCGAGCTGCCCTTCCACGTCGACCGGGCAGCGGACGCGGTCGAAGCCCTCATCTCGGACGGCCTGGTCGCGGCTCAGAACACCTTCAACGCTGCGGGCGAATAGCAGAACTTCCCGGTCGGGGAGGACAGACCTCAGGTCCTTCGGGCTGTCGTCAGCAGTACCTCAGAGCTGTCGACGAAGCCATCGGCCGGCAGTTGGGCGAGCCGCGCGGCGGCTCGACTCCGGACGGCCTCCTGCGCGGCGGGATCGAGCCGGGCGAACCTCCAGCCGACCTTGCCCATCCCGGTGCCCAGGGCGAGTGCCGAGTCGGCGTCGAACCGCGCGTCCAAAGTGCGACAGGAGGTGTGTACGCCGCCGAACCCGGCCGGTTCGAGGAGCGCCGCCATGCGCTCGGCATTGTCGGTGAGCTCGTCGGAACGCGGCAGATCCGGGAAAGGCGGCGGGTTGGCGGCCTCCACCTCCTCGCGCAGGACGACCTCGGCGCCCGTCTCCTGGTCGGCACCCCAGGTGGCGGCGAGCAGCCACCCTCCCGGGCGCAGCACCCTGGCCGCCTCGGCGACCGCGGCGCGGGCGTCCGGAAGCAAGAAGAGCACGAACGCCTGCACCAGGATGTCGGCACTGGCGTCCGCCAGCGGGAGCTTCGTGGCGTCGGCCTGCACCCGCGCAATGCCGGCCGGCGCATGCCGGAGCATGCCGATGCTGACGTCAAGCGCGAGGACCAACCCGCCCGGGCCGGCGGCCGCGCGAAGAACCGGGAGGAGAGCGCCGGTCCCCGCGGCGACGTCGACGATCGTGCGCCGGGCACCCGTTTCGAGGGGCGGCAGACTTTCGCAAAGGACACGGGCATGGCGATGCAGCGCCGGGGCCCAGTGCGCGTCGTACGCCTCGGCACTCTCGTCGAACATCCCGGCGAGGGTCGTCTCGGGACTAGTCGTTCGACCGCTCATGAGCACCTCCGGATCGGCCTCATCATGGTTGCCACGCGGCATCTGTCAACCCAGCCTGCGACCCGGTGACTGACGGGCGCATTTTTGGCTATTCGCCGCACTCTGGATGCTGATTTGGTGCAATCTGACTAGGTGCCTGATCAATCCGTGGGGGGTTGGATGACACAGGAAGCACGTACGAGCGACCCTGGGGGGAACACCATCACCACGCGTGATGAGGCCGAGATGCCAGCGGTCGAGTGGTGGGGCAAGCAACTCGCCGGCGCACCTGCTCTGCTCGAACTGCCGACGGACAGACCCCGCCTGTCCGTGGCCGCGCAGCCGCGCGCCCGTGTGCGGGCCGGCCTCGACCCGGCGACCGCTCAGGGATTGCGAGACCTCGCGGACGCTGAGCGCGCCACTCCCGATACCGCTCACCTCGGGATCCTGGCGCTCGTCCTCTCCCGCTGGGCCACTGCCGAAGAAGTGGTCATCGGCGGCCGCGACGGATTGCCGGTCCGCATCGACCTGTCCGGCGACCCGACGGTCAGGGAGGTGATCGCGAGAGCGCGCGACGCGTCCCTCGGCGCCGCCAACTACCAGGACGTGACCTATGAACTCCTGGTCGAGCACCTCGGCCTCGGCGCCGAGGTCCTCGCGCATCCCATCTACCAGGTGGCAATGACCTGCGAGCCGCTGTCGACCGAGACCGTCGACATGGACGTCGTGCTAGCGGTGACGACCGAGGAGTCGCAGACCGAACTGACCTGGGACTACAGCGCCGACCTGTACGACGAAGCGACCGTGAGCGATCTGGCGGCGTCCTTCGCCGCCGTGGCCATGGCTGCCGTAGCCAGGCCCGATGCGATTGCCGCGACCCTGCCGTTGCTCGACTCGGCCGGACAGGCGGCGGTCATCGCGTCCGGCCGTGGCCCGCGGCTCGACCAGATCACAGCGACGGTCATCGACCAGGTGCTGACGACCGCACGCCGCGATCCCGACCGGATCGCGGTGACCGGCGACGACGCCACCTGGACCTACGCGCAGCTCGTACGCCGCGGAGCCTGGGTCGCGGACGAGCTGCGGGCCAGGGGAGTCGGCCCCACCGATCTGGTCGGGGTCTGCGCGCAGCGATCCGCCGCGATGATTGCCGCGCTACTCGGCGTTCTGGAGGTCGGTGCGGCCTATGTGCCGCTCGACCCGCACTTCCCGGCCGACCGGCTTGCCTACATGCTCGAGGACTCCCAGGCACGGGTGCTCATCTCCGTGCAGCTGCAGGACGGGCAGGAGCCGACGTTCGCCGGCGAGGTGCTGCGCTTCGACGTCCCCGGCGAGAGTGAACCGCGGGAGACCGGCGACGCGACGCTGCAGGACCTCGCCTACGTCATCTACACCTCGGGCTCGACCGGCAAGCCGAAGGGCGTGATGATCGAGCACCTCGCGCTCGCCAACTTCATCCGCTCCATGGCAGCCGAACCCGGGTTGCGCCGCGACGACGTGCTCATCGCTGTGACGACACTGTCGTTCGACATCGCCGGACTAGAGATCTGGCTGCCGCTGACGCGCGGCGCCAAGACCGTCGTGGTCTCGGCCCGCGACTCGGCTGACCCCGGGGCGCTCGCCGAGATCATCGAGCGCGAGGACGCGACCGCCATGCAGGCGACGCCGGCGACCTGGCGACTCCTGCTCGACAACGGCTGGCAGGGCCGCCAAGGTCTGCGGGTGCTCTGCGGCGGCGAAGCGTTGCCGACCGTTCTCGCCGGGCAGTTGCGGGCCTGTGTGGGCGAGCTCTGGAACATGTACGGGCCGACCGAGACGACGATCTGGTCGACAGTGCACCGGGTTACCGATGACGGCTCGGTGCCGCTCGGCCACCCGATCGACGAGACAGATCTAGTAGTCGCCGACCGCTCGCTGGTACCCGTGCCCGCAGGCGTTGCCGGTGAGCTGCTGATCGGCGGCCTTGGTCTCGCCCGCGGCTACCTCGGCCGGCCGGAACTGACGGCCGAGAAGTTCACCCCGACGCCTTTCGGCAACGAGCTGTTCTACCGGACCGGCGACCTGGTGCGCCGCCGCCGCGACGGCCGGCTCGAATACATCGGCCGGATGGACAACCAGGTCAAGCTTCGCGGCTTCCGCATCGAGCTGGGCGAGATCGAGACCGTCCTCGAGCGCCACGATCTCGTCCGCGCGGCAGCGGTCCTGGTCAAGGCGAGCAGCACCGGCGAGCAGCAGCTCGTCGCTTACATCAACTGGGCCGGCAAGGCGGTCTCCGCCGCTGAGATCAGGTCGTACGCAGGCGAGTGGCTGCCGCCCTACATGGTGCCTTCGATCCTGGTCACCCTCGACGCCTTCCCGCGTACGCCCAATGGCAAGCTCGACCGAAAGGCGCTCCCCGAGCCCACCGACTGGTCGGTCGCCAGCACGCGCGAATACGTCGCGCCGCGAACCGAGACCGAGCGGCGGCTCGCCTTGCTGTGGCAGGAGATGTTGCGCCGCCCGCAGGTCGGCGTCACCGACGACTTCTTCGACCTCGGTGTCGACTCGCTGACCGCCGCGCGGATCTTCACGCAGACCGAGAAGCAGTTCGGCCGGCTCCCGCTCGGCGCCCTCTTCAGCGCCCCGACGATCGAAAAGGTCGCGGCGATCATCGACGGCGGCAAGCGGGAGCGCGACCGGTTCACGTCGCTCGTCCCGGTGCAGACCGGCGGCACCGGCCGGCCGTTCTTCGGGGTTCACGGCGGCGCGGGCACGATCTTGCTCTATGCCGAGCTGGCCAAGCGGCTGGCGCCGAGCCGGCCGTTCTACGCGCTGCAGGCGGTCGGCCTCTACGGCCGCCAGGCGCCCCAGGTCTCGGTCGACGCGATGGCCAAGCACTACATCACCGAGATGCGTCAGGTCCAGCCACACGGGCCCTACCTCCTGGGCGGCTACTGCTTCGGCGCGCTCGTCGCCTTCGAGATCGGCAAGCAACTGCGGGCCGCGGGCGAGGAGATCGACCTGCTCGCCACCTTCAACGGACCGGCACCTACCTACAACGACTCGCACATCCCCGTTTTCGACGAGCAGGGCGCACTCTTCGGGCCGAATGGAGAACCCTTGCGACCCGAAGCCATCAAGAAGGTCGTCGTGCGTGCGGATGCAAAGACAAAGCTGCAGCGCATCGTCGGCAACGGCAATCCGGTGACCGTCGCCAAGGGAGCCGGGGCGGCGGCGTACCGCGTCGTGCGCAGGAAGACGTTGCCGCGCTACCGCAACCTGCAGCTGGCCTACTGCACCCGCTTCAACCGGCCGCTGCCGGAGGAGCTGCGTGAGAACTGGTGGTTCCAGTACCTCGCGAAGCGCGCCCAGGACGCCTACAAGCCCGGCCCGGGCGACTTCCCGGTCGCGGTCTTCCGCGCGGAGGGGCTCTACTACTGGGACGATCTGGGCTGGCGCGTACTCACCACCGGTCCGGTGCACTGCATTGAGGTTCCTGGTATCCAGCGAATCCCGCGGGACTCAATGAAAGAACCCTTCGTCGCGCATATCGCCGCCTGGCTCGACGACTACGCCAGCGCCGCCGCCACGACCTGACAGCACTGAATTGCCCGCCCGACCCGACAACTGAGCGAGGATCTGAAAGATATGGAAGACGGTTTCGACCTGTCCCTGCAGCAGGAACGGCTTTTCGCTGCCGACGCAGGCTCCGGCCTGACCGTCAGCGCGGTCACCCAGGTGACGGCTGCGCCTGCTGACATCCGCGCCGCGCTCGACCGGTGCGTCGCCCGGTTCGAGATCCTGCGTACGACGTTCAGCCGGCCTGCGGGCATGAAGCTCCCGGTGCAGGTCGTGCGCGACACGCTCGCGCCGGGCTGGCTCGTCACCGAGACGGCCACGATGGTGGGCGCCGTCGAAGAAGCGGGCCGTACCCTCGACGCAGCCAATGGCCCGGTTGTCGCCGCCGTCTACGCCAGTGGTGAAGTCGGCTCTGGCTGGCTCGCCCTCACCGGGCTTGCCGTGAACGCCGACGCCCGCACCCTCGAGCTCCTCGGCGCGGCGGTCACCGCCGAATTGGCGGGCGACGCGCCGGTCGGCGACGAGCCGCTGCAGTACGCCGACTTCGCCGCCTGGCAGCGTGAGCTGCTCGACACCGACGACGCCCTCGGCCGCGCGGCCGCCGACCATTGGTCGTCCTTGACGGCGCAGCCGACGCGGTTACCTGCGGGCGCGGGCGGCAATGGACGTGGCGTCGTACCTGTCGAACTTCCCACTGAGGTTGCAGCCGCCTTCGCTGCTGCGGTGTCCGGTGCGTCAGCCGCGGACAACTGGCTGGCGGCGTACGCCGTGGTGGTCGCGCGCCTGGGCGGCGCGACGGACGTCAGGCTCGCGGTGGTCACCGACGGGCGCAGCCGGCCCGAACTCGCGGATGCGCTCGGACCCTTCGCCGTACCGCTGCCGGTCGAGCTCGCCGTCCCGATGGACGCTTCCTTCGCCGAGCTGGCGACCGCTGCCGCGACCGAGCGGACAACGGCATCCCGGTACGTCGAGCGCCCACCTTTCGGTGCCGGGGAGCGGATCTCGTTCGCCTGGCATGAAGGGCTCGCAGACATCGAGGCAGCGGCTGACGCTGCTCCCGGCGACTTGCACCTCGCCGTCGCGTCCGCCTCGCAGGGCGTCTACGCCCAGCTGTTCTACAACCGTGCCGTGCTGAGCGACCAAGCGGCCGCGCGGATCGCCCGGCACATCACCACCCTGGTAGCCGCGGCGGCTAGCGCGCCGGCAACCCGGGCCGGCGGTCTCGACATCTGGACGGCCGACGATCTGGCGGTGGTGCTCGGCGACCTCGCCGGCACCTCAGCCGCGCCTGAGGCGCTCGTTGCCTTCCCGCGCCAGGTCGAGTCAGCAGCTGCCGCACACCCCGACCGCGTGGCCGTCGTCGGCGCTGACGCCACGCTCACCTACCGCGAACTCGACCAGCGGGCGTCGCAGCTGGCCCGGCTGCTGCAGGCCCACGGCGCATCAGCGCAGCGACCCGTCGCGATCCTGCTCGATCGGTCGAGCGACCTCATCGTGGCGATCCTGGCGGCGCACAAGGCGGGTGCCGCCTACGTGCCGCTGCACGCCGACCACCCGGCGGCCCGGCTGGCCTTCCAGCTCACCGACACCGGCGCGGCCGTGACGGTGACGCGCAGCACCCTGGCCGGGTTGCTGCCGCCGGACGCGGCGGTCGTCGCGGTCGATACGGCCGGGGACGAGTTGGCGGCTCTGCCGGTCGAGCCGCTGGCGTCGGAGCCCGGTCTGGACGACGCGGCGTACATCATCTACACGTCGGGTTCGACCGGCACGCCGAAGGGCGTCGTGGTGACTCACGGCAACGTCGCCGCCTACGTGGCGGCGATCGGCGCCAAGCTGGCGCCCAGTATCGGCGACCTCACCGATGGTGCGTCCTTCGCGCTCGTCACCACTGTCAGCACCGACCTCGGCAACACCTCGCTGTTCCCGTCGTTGGCGTCCGGCGGCCGGCTGCTGCTGGTGCCGGTCGCGGCCGCGATCGACAGCGCGCTCTACCGCAAGTGGGTCGCAGACAACCCCGTCGACGTACTCAAGATCACGCCGTCACATCTCGGCGCATTGCTCGCCGGCGGGCCGGAAGTGCTGCCGCGCAAGGTTCTCGTCACGGGCGGCGAGGCCTCGTCGTGGGGTCTGGTCGACCGGGTGCGCGAGGCGACCGATGCGCGGATCCTCAACCATTACGGACCGACCGAGGCGACCATCGGATCCCTGGTCTACGACGTGCCGACGACGGGGGCCCGTCCGGCGACCGCGACGGTCCCGGTGGGCCGACCGCTCGCCGGCGAGCGCGTCTTCCTCCTCGACGAGGCAGGCCTTCCGGTGCCGGTCGGCGCCCCCGGCGAGTTGTGCATCGGGGGCGTCGGCGTGGCCCGCGGCTACCTGGGCCGCGACGACCTCACCGCCGAGAAGTTCGGCACCGACCCGCAGGGCGGCCGGATGTACCGCACCGGCGACCTGGCGCGGTTCCTGCCCGACGGCAACGTGGAGTTCCTCGGCCGGGCCGACGAGCAGGTCAAGATCCGCGGCTACCGGGTCGAGCCGGGCGAGATCGCGGAGGCGCTGCGCCAGCACGACAAGGTTGCGCAGGCCGCCGTCGTGGCCGCCCCCGACAAGAACGGCGACCTGCGCCTCGTCGGCTACGTCGTCGGCTCGGTGACCACGGCATCCGACGTCGAGGACCTGCGCGCGCACTTGTCCGCACGGCTGCCCGAGCACATGGTGCCGTCGCTGATCGTGCCCATCGACGCGATCCCGCTGATGCCGAACGGCAAGCTCGACAAGGCGGCGCTGCCGGCGCCGGAGACTGCGGCGCTCGGTTCCGGCACCGACTACGTTGCCCCGAGCACTCCCACCGAGGAGACGCTCGCCGGCATCTGGGCGGACGTACTCGGGCTGGACCGGGTCGGCGTACATGAGGACTTCTTCATGCTGGGCGGGCACAGCCTGCTGGCGACGCAGGTGATCGCCCGGATCCTCGGTGCGTGTGACGTGCAATTGCCGCTGCACAGCTTGTTCACGACGCCAACGGTGGCTGGTCTGGCCGCGGTGGTCGACTCGCTGCGGCCCTCCGACGACGCGGACCTTGCAGACCTGCTGGCCGAGCTCGAGGGCATGTCGGACGAGGATGCCGAGGCGCTGCTGAAGTCGGATGGCGAGCGATAAGTGCCGCCGCCCGGCCAGCTGACGCTCGCCCCTTCTACTTCGCTCGCGCCGCCGCAATGGGCGACCTGGCTGCTCGACCAGCTGGTGCCTGAGGTCACGGCGTCTTCGGTGGCGCGTTTCCTGCAGTTGCCCGGCGTCGACAGCGCCGCGGTCGCGCAGGCCCTCGTCACAGCGGTGGCTGCGCATCCCGCGCTTGCCGTCGCGTGCGGTGTGGTCGACGGGCAGCCGGTTGCGATGCCGGCCGCCCCGCTCGAACTCCGCCACATAGCGGCGACTGCCCACCCGGGGCTTCTCGCCGATCTCGCGGACGCTCCGTTCGACCTCGCCACTGGACCTCTTCTGCGCGCCATCGTGTTCGAAGGCGGGCTGCTGCTCGTCGCCTCCGAGCTGGTCGCCGATTCGGACTCCCTCGGGCTGCTCCTGCGCGACCTGGCCGTTGTGCTCTCCGGCAACGAGCCCGAGCCGGATTCCGGCGCACCGCCCGACCGGGCGGAATCCGCGTCGTGGTGGGCCGAGAAGTTGCGGTCGCTGCCGGGCTCGCTCGACCTTCCCGTCGACTGCGCGCGCCCCGCCCGGTCGTCGTACAGCGGCTCGCGCTTCGTCCGCCGCCTCGATGCCTCTCTTATCGGCGCCGCCGACGCCCTCGCGGACCGCCTCGGCACCTGCCGCTCCAACGTCTTCCTTGCGGCGTACTCCGCTCTGCTCAACCGGTTGTCCTCGCAGGACGACCTGGTGATCGGCGTGCCGACCCGGCGTGGCGACGCCAGGCACGCGGTCGGACCATGGTCGCCGGTGCTGCCGCTGCGCATCGACATGTCCGCTGACCCCTCGCTGCTCGAACTCGTCGGCACGGTCCGCGACCTGCGCTTGCGCGTCGTCGATTTCGCCGACATCCCCGCCGACCTGCTCGGCGAGATCGCGCGCCCGCTCGGTGGCGCCGTCACCGAGCCCTTGACTGCGGCGTTGTTCGAGGACGCCGACGACGGCCTGCCGGGAACACCGGTGTTTGCCGGTCGCTCCTCCGCACGTACCGACCTCGCTCTGGTCACCCTGCCGACCGGCCTGGGCTGGGAGCACGGAACCGTGTTCAGCACGGAGGCGGCGGAGGCAATCGCCACTCAGTTCGAACGGCTCCTCGCTGCGGGGCTCGCCGCACCGGACCTGCCGTTGTCGCGGGCGCCGATCCTCGACGACGCCGAGCGGATCGCCCTACGCGAGCTCGGTTCCGGCGCGGCAACCGGCGTGCCGGCTTGGCGGGTGCCGGAGCGCATTGCCGAGTGGGCAGCAGAGCACGGTAGTGCCGTCGCGGCATCGTCGGACGGCTTGTCGATCTCGTACGCTGATCTGGTCGCCCGCAGCCGGCAGCTCGCCTCCGTGCTTCGTGCCAGTGGGGTCGGGCCGGGTTCGCTGGTAGGCGTGTGTCTCGACCGGACCGCCGACCTGCTCGTCGCTTTCCTCGGCGTGTGGTGGACAGGCGCGGCGTACGTTCCGGTCGACCCCGGCTACCCGCCCGAGCGGGTCGCGATGATCTTCGAGGACGCTTCGGTGGCTGCCGTCGTCTCCCAGGTCTCCGCATCGTCGGCGCTGCCCCAGCTCGACTGCCCGACCGTCCTGCTGGACCGCGACGCGGCGGCGCTCTCGGCCGCTCCCGCAGACGATCTGGGCGTCCGGGTCGTGGGTCACGACGCGGCGTACGTCATCTTCACTTCGGGCTCGACCGGGCGGCCGAAGGGCGTTGTTATCAGGCATGACGCCCTCGCGAACCTGCTGGCGGAGATGGCTATCCGGCCCGGCTTGCGGGCCGGCGACGTGCTGCTCGGTGTGACCACGCCCGCGTTCGACCTGTCGGTTCCCGACTGGTGGCTGCCGCTGAGTTTCGGGGGGTCGGTGCACGTGGCGCCGCCCAGCGCGGCGGCTGACGGCGGCGTACTCGCGGCACTGCTCGAAGAGGTCGGGGCAGATGTGATGCAGGCGACGCCGTCAACGTGGCGCCTGCTGCTGGAGACCGGGTGGGGCGGCCGGCCGGACCTGCGAGCCGTCGTCGGCGGCGAGGCGTGCCCGGCCGTGCTCGCTTCCGCCATCGCCGAGAAGGTCGGCACCCTCTACAACTTCTACGGCCCGACCGAGTGCACCGTGTGGGCCACCTGCGGGCAGCTGACGTCGCCGGTCGACGTCGTGACGCTCGGCAACCCGCTGGCCAACTACACCGTGCACGTCGTCGACAAGCATCTGGCCGAGGTGCCGATCGGGGTAGCGGGCGAGCTCTTGATCGGGGGCGCCGGTCTCGCGCTCGGCTACTTCCACCGGCTCGACCTGACAGCCGACCGGTTCATCGCTTCCCCTTATGCTGCAGGGGAAATGGTCTATCGCACGGGCGACCTGGTGCGCTGGCGCCGGGATGGCAGGCTCGAGTTCATCGGCCGCATCGACCAACAGGTGAAGGTCCGCGGCTACCGGATCGAACTCGGCGAGGTGGAGACCGCCCTGACCTCCCACGCCGACGTGCACCAGGCCGTAGTCGTCGTCCGTGAGGACGAGCCAGGCGACAAACGCCTGGTCGCCTACGTCGTGGGCGCAGCCGGACTCGCCGGCGGCACATTGCGCCGGCACGTCGGCGCGGTGCTGCCCGCCTACATGGTCCCCACGGCCGTCGTCATTCTCGACGCCCTGCCGCAGACCCCGAACGGCAAGATCGACCGCAAGGCGCTGCCCGCGCCCGATCCGGATGCGGCCGGCGAGACGCGCGAGGTGACCATGCCTCGTACGCCGATCGAACAGGCTCTCGCCGACGTGTGGAGTCAGGTTCTCGGCGTTTCCACGATCGGGATCGAGGACGACTTCTTCTCGCTCGGGGGGCATTCACTGCTCGTGCTGCAGGTCGCGTCCCGGCTGCCCGACCTACTGGGCACCGTCGTTCCACTGCGCAATTTCTTCGACCGTACGACGCTCGAAGCCCAATCGCTCGCGGTACTGCACGAGTTGCTCGCGGTCCGGATGCCAGGGTCGATGCCGACCGAAGGCAAGCTCAAATCGTTGCCGGTCGAGCGACGCATCGCGCTCGAGAGCAAACTGCTGCTGCGCAAGGACAGTGTCGTCGACGACAGCATTTCGCCGCGAAAGCCGGACGACCCCGCGCCGGTCTCGTCCTCGCAGCGGCGCCTGTGGTTCCTCGACCAGTGGTCGCCGGGCGACCCGAAGTACAACGCGGTCATCGCGGTACGACTGCGTGGCCCGCTCGACGTGGACCGGCTGCGTTCTGCTTTCCACGTTGTGATCGAACGTCACGAAGCGGTCCGCACCGTCTTCCCCGCCGATGCCGGCGTGCCCTGCCAGCGGGTCCTCGACGACTGGGCGTTCGACATCCCTGTCCACGACCTCCGGTCTGTGGAAGCGGACGTGCGTGAGAGCAGGCTCGTCGCGCTGGCTCGTGAGCTTTCGCGGGCGTCGTTCGACCTGCGCAAGGACCTGATGCTGCGGGTCGCCGCGGTCAGGATGGCTGACGACGACACCGTGCTGGTCTTCATGGAGCACCACATCGCATTCGACGGCTGGAGCGACGAGGTGATGTTCGGCGAACTCGCCGAGGTCTACATGGCGCTCTCGGAGGGCCGCGAGCCGGCGCTTCCCGCTCTGCCAGTGCAGTACCGCGACTATGCGTTGTGGCAGGAACGCCGGCTCACCGGCGACCGGCTGGACGGGCTGACGCGCTACTGGCACGACCACCTCGACGGTGCGCCCGCCTACCTCGACATGCCACTGGACAAGCCGCGACCCGCGGTGCAGACGTTCAGCGGCGCGCGCTGGTACGTCGATCTGCCCAAGGAGTCGGCCGACGGCATCCGGGCGCTGGCCCGCCAGCGCGGAGCGACGCCGTACATGGCATTGCTCGCACTGTTCACCGCGATGCTGCACCGCTGGTCCGGTGCCGACGACATCTGTGTCGGTACGCCGATCGCCGGCCGAAGCCGCACCGAACTCGAGTCGCTGATCGGCTTCTTCAGCAACACGCTGGTGCTGCGCACGCGGCCGTCGTCCGAGGTGTCCTTCGGGCAGCACATCGACGCGATCAAGGGCGTCGCA
>JBDTXT010000034.1:0-12279 GCA_040006035.1 Pseudonocardiales bacterium
GGGTGAGCCCGTCGTGCTGCCGGTGCATCGCGTCGAGCCGTTGACTCCGCGTCCGGCGCAGCCGGCCGGCCGCGAACCTCTGCACTCCGGCGTGCTCAAGCCACCGAACGGCTAGCTTCGCGGGGCCAACTCCGCCATGGGGCCCCACCCCTCGACGGGTGCCTCGACGTTGATGATCTGCGGCGTCGCCGCGATCGCCTCCGGCAACGTTGTCATGGCGGCCTTGAAATGATCCGAGCCTACGTGCGCCGCTCCTGCCGCTCCGTCGCGGAATGCTTCGATCAGGACGTACTCGTGGGGGTCCTCGACGCTGCGTGACCATTCGAAGAAGAGGTTGCCGGGCTCGGCGCGGGTGGCGGCGGTGAAGTCGGCGACGAGCGAGGGCCACTCGTCACTGCGGTCGGGACGCACCGGGAACTTGACCACGTTGAAGATCACTTTGTTGATCCTTCCGGAGGCGAGGTCCGAAGCCTACGGGCGGTGCGCTGCGTCGGTGAGTGCCGGTCCTACGCCGGAACTGACTCAAGTATTCGGGTACGCGGTGTGCCAGCCAGCGCGGGGGACGACGCGGGGGACGACCAGACCTTCTGCTCCAGGAAGGCAGCGAACGCCCTCGCTGCGTCGGCATTGTCGAACTCGAGGTCCAGCGTCAGGTACAGGGGGTCATCGGCCGGGATCCGGATTGTGGAACCTCGGACGCCGGCGTTGACGCGGGCCGGCGCGAAATTGTCGAACGCCTTCTTCCAGACGTCGTAGTCGTGGATAGGGTGCTCGATGCGCAGCGTGGTCATTGGATCCTCCGTTGAGCGTTGGCCGGTTTGTCGTTGTTCCGCAACGCTAAAGCGGGTCTCCCTGCGGCGGGTATCCCAGATATCTGGGATCGACGTTGCGCGCGGTTAGCGGCGTCGGGAGGGGTCTGCGGGCGTACGCTCGGCGTCGTGGCCGACAGCCGGGCAGGCGTCCGCGCCCGCGAACGAATCGAAGCCATCAGTGCGGCGTCGCCGAATGTCGGTGCCCTGCGCGGGGATGCAATCGACGTCCTGCGCCAGCTGATCCAGTTCGACGCGTTCGTCTGGCTGCTCACCGATCCAGTGACAACGGTCGGCGCCGCGCCGCTGGCTGACTTCCCTTGGCTGCCGGATCTGCCTGCACTGATCAAGGCGAAGTACGCCACCAGGTTCAACCGGTGGACGGTACTGCAACATGGACGCTCGTCGGTGGGCCTGCTGCACGATGCGGTCGATGGTGCAGCTGGGCTAAGCGACGTCTGGCAGGCGGTGCTGAGCCGGTACGGTGTCGGCGACGTTGCCTCGACCGTCTTCGCCGACCAGTTCGGCTGCTGGGGCTTCCTGGACTTGTGGCGGATCGGCACCCAGGAGCTATTCAGCCGCGACGATGCTGATTTCATCGCCAGCATTGCGCCGTCGTTGACGGAAGGCCTGCGACGGTGCCAGGCGGAGACGTTCATCGAGCCTGCGGCGTCGCAACGAGCAGACCGCGGGCCGGTCGTCTTGACGCTCGACGACAGTCTTCGGATCACCAGCCGTACCGCGGCGTCGCAATCCTGGCTGGACACGCTGCTGCCGCCCGGGCCGGATGAGCGCGGCGTCCCGGCCAGTGTCTACAACGTCGCGGCCCAACTCCTCGCCGCTGAGGCCGGCATCGACCAACATCCCGCCTCGGCACGGGTGCATCTCACCGACGGGTTCTGGCTCACACTGCGCGCGGCCAGGCTCACCTCCGACGAACCGAACCAGGCCGCCGTGGTCGTCACGATCGAGGAGACGTCAGCCACGGAGCGTCTCGACCTGTTCGCCCGCGCCTTCGGTCTCACCGCCCGCGAGATCGAATTGCTCGGCCGGCTAGCCACCGGCAACGACACGCGGGCGATGGCGCGGCAGATGTCGCTGTCGGAACACACCGTCCAGGACCACCTCAAGTCGATCTTCGCCAAGACGGGCGCGCGTGACCGAATCAGCGTCCTGTCGCGTGCCCTGGGCACGAGGAACCTGCGGCCGGGCTGAGGGCCTGCTCACCCCGGTCTTCAGAGATAAGGGCTGCCGGCCGTGGACGTACCCCGCTCCGTAGGCGAGAGTTGATCAATGAGGCTGCGTGTCGCGTCCTTCAACATCCGCACCTCACGCGGCCGCGACGGGCGCAATCGATGGCAGCGCCGCCGAGAGACCTGCATCGAGACCATCCGAGGATTCTCGGCCGACATCGTCGGCCTGCAGGAGGTGCGCCCGGATCAGCTCGACGATCTGCGCACGGCATTCCCGGACGCGACGATCCTCGGCGCAGGCCGGGATGTCGACGGTGGCGGCGAGCATGCGAGCGTCCTGGTCGCGCCGGGGGAATGGACCGTGGAATCCAGCGAGACGCGGTGGCTGTCCGAGACTCCGACGCGGCCGGGCTCGCGCGGGTGGGACGCCGGCCTACCGCGCGTGGCCACATTGGTTCGGCTGCATCGTGGCGCGACCCGCGTCGGCGTGGCGAATACCCATTTCGATCACCAAGGACCGGTGGCACGGGAGCGCAGCGGCGAACTGATCGCCGGATGGCTCGACGAGAACCAGGATCGTCCGTGGATCGTGCTGGGTGATCTCAACGATGTCCCGGGCTCGCCCCCGCTGCGGTTGCTGGCCGAGGCCGGTTACACAGACGTGCTACCCGCTCAGGCCGGCGGGACCGAACACTCCTTCAGCGGCGCCACCGATCGCACCCGGATCGACTACATCCTCACCGGACCCGGGGTAAGCGTCGCGGCCGCGTGGATCGGCCGCGAACGCCCGCGGGGCCGGTTACCCAGTGACCACTGGCCGGTGCTGGCCGATCTCGTGCTCGACTGATCCATGCTGACCGTGTCGCGAGGCCTCCTTGCCGCCACGACCAGGCCAGCGCGCCAGCCCGGTGCCCTCCCACCGGCCGGCGGTTCAATGGTTCCTGTGTTGTGAGCACTACACGCGAGGAGCCATGCGATCAATGAGTTCGAGTTCCACATGTCAGCCGTGCCCAGTTCGTCGCGACCCCAGGTAACGGTCGGGAAGTACGGGACGAGCTCAAGCAACGCCTGAGCTCGGGCACTGTCTGTCGGGACGTGCACCGGGCTGGCCACCGCAAAGTCAGTGTCGGGAATCACCCCATTGCGCCAGCGACGGATCTCGTAGCGAAAAAAGCGGGAGCGACGGAGAATCGGCAGGCCGACCGCGCCCTCAGCCACGACGCCTCGACACGGGTCCGCGTTGCCCCACACCGGGGTCATCTCGATCACGAAGCGCGCTGTTCCGAGGCATATCTCGAGTGCCGAGTGGTACAGGTCGCGCCGTTGCCGCCGCTGGTGGGACGCGACGAGTGCCTCGAACAGTCGACCGTTGAAGCGCACGCAGTTCGTGGTGTCGCCAGCGCCCAGCGGCAACCAATACAGCGCGACCGTGGCATCGCCCGTCCCGGATGCGTCGATCGAAGATCTGTCAGCCATATCCTCAGTTAAGCTTTGGCACGTGGTGGGCGGCAGATCCGAAGGTCCCGACTGCAGGGATCTAAGGTAAGCGCGTGTATCCGCGTCGGCGCCTACCTGTTGGCATGCGGGACACCGGGTCGGGCAGCGACCCAGCGTAGATGGCTGACGCCGATGATGTACGCCGGCTCGCAATCGCCCTGCCGCACGTGGCCGAGATCGAGAGCGACGGCTTCGACTTCCGGGTGGCCGGCAAGGGTTTCATCTGGTCCTACCCCGAGCGAAGACCCGGCAAGGCCCGGCTCATCCGCACCGACATCGCGGTGCTGTTCGTTGGCGACGAGGCCGAGAAGCAGGCCCTGCTCCACGGCGAGCCCCAGGTCTTCTTCACTGCGCCGGGCTATGACGGTTGGCCGCTGGTGATGTTGCGGCTGGGGCAGGTGGATGTCGAGCGACTGGCCGAACTCCTGACCGACGCGTGGCGGATGCGTGCCCCGCACACGCTCCTTGCAGAGCGCGAGAGCGACTGAGCGAGACCAGTCGGTGGCTGGGGCAGTGCGGCCGAACCCTGTCGTCACCCCTGGCCAGTTCATGGCTTGGCCGCCCGGTAACCCATGACCGCGGCCAGGCCGAGAGCGCTGCGCGGCTGGTAGGGCCCCCGCCAGAGTCCACCGTGCACCGCTGCGCAGGCCTCGTCCTGCCAGGGGTCATCGTGCGCAGGGCCGCCGCCGGTGTGCAGATCGGCCACCAGTAGCCCGGCCATCAGCGTGCTCGCGGTCGCCGGCTCGAACACCTCGACGCCGAACCGGTGCGCCTGGCCGTACGCAGCGGCCAGCGTCCGGTTCTTGATCACCGAGCGCGTCCTGGTGGGCGGCGCGATATTCATCGACACAGTGCTTCCTGCGTCGCGGGCCACGGTGGCCCGCCATCGGTGCAGCCGTTTGGCCAGCGCGTAGTTCGGTCCTTGCTGCGGGATCAGCGCGTCGAGGATGCCCGGCTCCGCGCCGGATGGGTACTGCGCCCGCAGCAGGCGCCCAGCGGACAGCGCTCGCAACGGCGCGGCGAGCAACTTCGCCCGAGTCGACCGGTCCTGGTGGGCACGTGTTGACTGAGCAACCGCATCCGCGGGGACGGCAAAGACGTCGGTGGGGGTGGCGAGAAATGCTAGAGCCAGATCGGTGTGCGTGTCCTGAAGTCGTAAGGTCAGCGCGTCGACGGCCGCCGCCAATCGCAGGTTCACGACGCCGTCGGCGTATACGTAGTTGCCCAACACCAGTGCTCCGTCGAGGTGATTGATCCACTCGATGGCCCTGGCGGTGTCGCTCAGCACATCGAGCCCGGCGTGCGCGGCCGCATCCGCACCTGCTGAGTCGGCCGCGACCGGCGCGAGCAAGGTCCCGGCTGTGTCCCTAACCCCGTCCATCAGGGCATGCCACAGTTCCGGGCGCGGCAGTTCGAGCGCAGCCACCCGGGCGCCCCATCGCAGCAGGTGCGGGAGCGGCCCCATCTCAGCGCTGGCTCCGAGGACGACGATCGTCTGCCCGTCCAACCGCAGCCAGTCGGGGTGTGCGAGCAGCGTCCGGATCTGATCGGCGGCCGATGGTTCGAGAACTCCGGCGGTGCCCCACACATCTAGTTGGCGCGACAACGCGTCGCCAGCCAACCACTCTCCGTGCACCGGCAGGCTGAAGCCGGGCTCCGGCTCACCGGTGCCCCGGATCTCGACTGTGCCAGGAGGTGGGTGCGGGCTGCCGGTCGGCATGTCGTCGAGTGGGGTCTCCGCGCCGTCGGCGCCGCGGTAACGCATCCGCTCGTGCACGGCGCGCAGGCCGTCGGCGGCAATCCTCAGCGCGGCATCGCGGGACACCACGCCGGATTCGAGGAGCCGACGGAAGTGACCGACGTAGCCTTTGCGCCAATTCTTCTCCCGCTCTGCGTCGAGCGCCCCGGCCGGATCGATCTCGCGCAGCGCGTCGGCCACGACGTCGCGGCCCAACGCTGAACTGCTGCGGCGCCCGTCCTGCGCTGTGGGCACGAGCACACCGATGTCTTCGCTATTCGTCATCGCTGGTGTAATCGCCTCCGGCGGCGGCGTCTGGTCGGCGCCGACGAGCGCGCGACGTCCGCACGCCCATCCTGCTCCGTTCCAGCCCGGCGTGGGACCTCGGACCGCGCGGCGGCGGTTCGCTCGATCGATCCCTCACCCAGCAGCGAGTCGAGCGCTTGTGCCAGCGCTGGTCAGTGAACCACTATCGGCCTAGGTACCCCCGGCAGGACTCGAACCTGCGACCAATCGCTTAGAAGGCGACTGCTCTATCCACTGAGCTACGGGGGCTCACCGGCAGATTACCGGCGCGCGCGCCCTACCCGTGGCCTCTGACAACTTCCGTCGCGCTGTCCACCCGGCCGGCGGCTGTCCACAGATCGCGGCCTGGTCTGGCTCGAGGTCGGCCGGTCCGGGTTCAGTAGAGCCGTGCCCAGGGAGGGCAGCCGGATAGAACCGGAACTCACGAGCAGGAGCAGGGACATGTTCGACACCTACATGACGATCGTCGGCAACGTCGTCGACGCGCCGCGCATGCGGCTGACCAAGAGCGGGCACGCAGTCACCAACTTCCGGATCGCCTCCACGTCGCGGCGCTTCGACACCGAGCACCAGCGCTACGTCGACAACTGCACGCTCTACGTCAACGTGACCTGCTGGCGCGCGGCGGCCGAGAACGTCGCGTTCTCGGTGCACAAGGGGCAGCCCGTCCTGGTCACCGGGCGCTTCTACTCCCGTGAGTACGAACTGAACGAGACGAAGCGGATCAGCTACGAACTCGAGGCCAGTGCCGTTGGTCACGATCTGACGCGGGGCACCAGCGAGTTCCGCAAGGTGATCCGGCCCAGCGTCACCGTCAACGTCGAGATCGACGACGACGGCATCCCGGCCGACCGCAGCGACCACTGGCTCGATCTCGCCGAGCAGGGTGTGCCCCTTGAAATTCCTGCGGCCGAGATCGGCACCGACGAGCGAGAGCTCGCCTCGGTCAGCTGAGCTTGGCGCCTGGCGGCCCGCGGCCCCGCGGGGGTGGTGGGCCGCCAGCTTCGACACGACTGGGACACTGGAGTTAAAGGCCGGTGGCGTGCTCGCCGGCCGATGACTTCCTCATCCGAGATCAAGGACAGATAGTGGCTCAGTTCATCTACACGATGTACAAGGTGCGCAAGGCGCACGGCGACAAGGCGATTCTCGACGATGTCACCCTGTCGTTTCTGCCCGGCGCGAAAATCGGAGTGGTCGGCCCGAACGGCGCGGGTAAGTCCAGCGTTCTGAAAATCATGGCCGGCCTCGATCAGCCGTCTAACGGTGACGCGAACCTGTCGGCAGGGGCCTCGGTCGGCCTCTTGCAGCAGGAACCGCAGCTGGACGAGTCGAAGACAGTTCGCGAGAACGTCGAGGACGCCGTGGCCGAACTGCGCGGCACGCTGGCCAGGTTCGAGGAGGTGTCCGCCGCGATGGGCGAACCGGACGCGGACTTCGACGCGCTGCTCGGCGAACAGGGCGAGCTGATGGAGAAGATCGAGCACGCCGAGGGTTGGGACCTCGATTCTCGCATCGAGCAGGCGATGGACGCGCTGCGGTGCCCGCCGGGCGACGAGCCGGTCACCCACCTGTCTGGCGGCGAACGACGGCGGGTCGCACTGTGCAAGCTGCTGCTCGAGGCGCCGGATCTGCTGCTGCTCGACGAACCGACTAACCACCTCGACGCCGAGAGCGTGCAATGGCTCGAGCAGCACTTGGCCAAGTACCCCGGCACGATCCTGGCCGTCACTCACGACAGGTACTTCCTCGATAACGTGGCCGAGTGGATCCTCGAACTCGACCGCGGCCGCGCGTACCCCTACGAGGGCAACTACTCCAGCTACCTCGAGAAGAAGGCCGAGCGGCTGAAGGTCCAGGGCAAGAAGGATCAGAAGCTCGAACGCCGCCTGCGTGACGAACTCGACTGGGTGCGCTCGAACGCCAAAGGCCGCCAGACCAAGAGCAAGGCACGGCTGCAGCGCTACGAAGAGATGGCAACGGAGGCCGAGAAGACGCGCAAGCTCGACTTCGAAGAGATCCAGATCCCGCCCGGCCCGCGGCTGGGCACGATCGTCGTCGACACCAGCCACCTCGACAAGGGCTTCGACGGCCGGATGCTGATCAAGGACCTGTCCTTCACGCTGCCCCGCGGCGGCATCGTCGGCATCATCGGGCCTAACGGCGTCGGTAAGACCACCTTGTTCAACATGATCATCGGGCAGGAGACTCCCGACTCCGGCGAGATCAAGGTCGGCGAGACGGTCAAGATCAGCTACGTCGACCAGGGCCGCGGCGGCATCGACCCCAAGAAGAACGTGTGGGAGGTCGTCTCCGACGGCCTGGACTACATCAATGTCGGCCAGGTCGAGATGCCCTCGCGGGCCTACGTGTCAGCGTTCGGTTTCAAGGGTCCCGACCAACAGAAACCAGCGGGCGTTCTCTCTGGCGGTGAGCGCAACCGGCTGAACCTCGCGCTCACGCTCAAGGAGGGCGGCAACCTGCTGCTGCTCGACGAGCCGACCAACGACCTCGACGTCGAGACCCTCGGCTCGCTCGAGAACGCGTTGCTCGAGTTCCCGGGCTGCGCCGTGGTCATCAGCCACGATCGCTGGTTCCTCGACCGGGTGACCACGCACATCCTGGCCTGGGAGGGCACCGACGAGAACTCCGCCGCGTGGTACTGGTTCGAAGGCAACTTCGACTCCTATGAGAAGAACAAGGTCGAGCGACTCGGCCCTGACGCCACCCGGCCGCACGCCGTCACGTACCGCAAACTGACGCGCGACTGAGCCCGATGGCCCGGTTCGTGCATGAGGTGCACATGCGGTGGTCGGACATGGACGCCTACCGGCACATCAACAACACGGCTTACCTGGCCTACCTCGAGCAGGCTCGGGTCGCGATGTTCTTCGACCGCTCCCGAGACATCGACAGCGGGTTCTCCAGCGGCACGGTCATCGCGCGGCACGAGATCTCCTACCGACGCCCGGTCGTCTACCACCCCGAGCCGCTGCGGCTGGAGTTGTGGATCGGCGAGGTGCGCGGCGCGTCGTTCACCGTGCACTACGACGTCTTCGACGGCGAGGTCCTCGCAGCGCGGGCGGCAACTGATGTCGTCACCTTCGACTTCGCGATCGACCGCCCTCGGCGGCTCACCAACGAAGAACGCGAGATCCTGCTCAGCTTCGCCGACGACAAGACGTGAGCGGGCTCGCGAGCGATTCGTCAGGCACGGTCAGCCAACGAGCGGGGCCGACGAAGGAGGCCCCGTGAGCGGTCTGGACGCGGTGACCCGCGCGAGCCTGCTGGAACTGGCTCCTGTCCTGCGTCGCGCCGTCGTCCTCGACGCGGCCGGGTTGGCGCGGTTGCGGGCCACCGAGCACCAGGTCGCCGTCCTGGTGCGGCTGCCGTTCGGCGTCCTGGTGTCCCGGACGCTGGCCGTGCCGCGCTCCGGCGATGCATTCGACGTCACCGTGCGAGCCACCGACCTGCTGGCCTGGCTCGACGGCGAAACCCCTGCCGCGCCGCAGCCGCGCGACGCAGAATGGCGGGCCAGCCTGCCTCCAGCCAGCGGCTGGCAGCGCATCGACACCGTCCCCGACGACGTCATCCGCGCTCTCGTCCGCGCCGGCGCACAGACGCTCAGAGACAGTGCCGACCGCGCCGGACTGCCCGGCGCCCAGCCCCGCGCCGAGGTGGCCGACGCGCTGCTCGACTCGGTGGTGCTGACCGTCACCGCTGCCGACGGCCACCTTGCTGCGCCCGTCACCCTGCGGGCGCTCAGCGCGCTGACCCGGATGGGTTTCCTGACGCGCGGCTCGCACGCCGCGGTCGACACCGCCGGGCGATGGATCCGGGTAGCCGCCGAATTCGGTTCGGTCTACGCCGAGCGCCCAGGCCTCGGCCTGCACTTGCGCTGAACATCCGCGATGATCCCGGTCGCATCTGCCAGATCCGGCAGATATCACCGAGATCATCGGCTCAGGCGCGCAGCCAGACCGCGGTGTTCGGCGGCAGGGCGCCCGCACCGAGCGGCCCGGACGCCAGCAGTACCTCACCCGCCGGAAGCGGCCCCGGTGCCGAGCCGGCGTTGAGCATCACGGTCACGTCGCCGCGGCGGTAGGCCAGGCAGTCCGGCGGAGCGTCGGCCCAGCTGAAAGCACCGAGGCGCAGGTCATCCTCGGTCCGCCGCAGGGCCAGCGCCCGCCGGTACAGCCACAGTGTCGAGTCGGGGTCGGCGTCCTGCGCGGCCACGGTCAGCCCGGCCCAGTCGGGTGGCATGGGCAGCCACGTGGTGTCGGCGGTGGTGAAGTCGTATGGCGGCGCAGTGCCCCCCCACGGTAGCGGCACTCGCTCACCGTCGCGGCCGCGCTGGGTGTGCCCGGTGCGTTCCCACGTCGGGTCCTGCAGCGCCCAATCGGGCAGGTCGACGTTGACCAGGCCCAACTCGTCGCCGTTGTAGAGGTAGGCAGCACCCGGCAGCGACAGTTGCATCAGGGCGGCGGCCTGAGCCCGGGCCAGACCGGCCGCACCGCCGCCGAACCGGGTGGCGACCCGGTCGACGTCGTGGTTGTCCAGCACCCAGGTGCAGGGCGCCCCGACCTCGGCCATGGCCCGCAGCGAGCGCTCGATCGCGTCATGAAAGGTCTTGGCTCCCCAGGCCGCTTCGACGAGTTCGAAGTTGAAGGCGAGGCTGAGCTCGTCGGGGCGCACGTAACGGGCGAGCCGGTCGGAGTTCGGCACCCAGGCCTCACCCACGGCCATCCGGTCGCCGGGATAGGAGTTCAGGACGTTCCGGAACATGCGCAAGTAGTCGTGCACACCCTCGCGGTCCCACCGGATGTCGCCGAGTGAGGGCATCCCCGCGCCCGATTCGCGGGACGGGATGAGCGAGACGTCCATGTCGGGCAGCCCGTCCTCCTTGGCCATCGAATGCGCGACGTCGACGCGGAAGCCGTCGACGCCACGCTCCAGCCAGAACCGAAGGACCCGCTCGAACTCAGCAGGCACGTCAGGGTTCGTCCAGTCCAGGTCGGGCTGTTCGGGGGCGAACAGATGCAGGTACCACTCGCCGTCGGGCACCCGAGTCCACGCCGGGCCGCCGAAGACCGACGGCCAGTTGTTCGGCGGCACTTCGCCCTGTGCGCCTCGGCCAGGCCGGAAGATGAACCGATCGCGCTCCGGGCTGCCCGGCCCCGCCGCCAGCGCCTCGACGAACCACGGGTGCTCGACCGAGAAGTGGTTCGGGACGAGGTCGATCGTCACCCGGATGCCGCGATCGTGCGCCTCGGTCAACATCGCGTCGAAGTCGGCCAGGGTGCCGAAGATGGGGTCGACGTCCGTCGGGTCGGCCACGTCGTAGCCGCCGTCGGCCATGGGGGAGCGGTAGAACGGCGAGATCCAGATCGCGTCGACCCCAAGGGACTGCAGGTACCCGAGCCGGGAGCGAAGTCCGATGAGGTCGCCCGTACCGTCGCCGTTGCCGTCGGCGAAGCTGCGCGGGTAGACCTGATAGAAGACCGCGGTTGCCCACCACAGCTGGCCGGAAGCGCTTTTGGTCATGGGGGACATCGTGCCAGACCGGCTCAGCCGGGCACGTTGCGCATGGACTCGGCGGCGTTGAAGAGGTAATCCCACAACAACTGGTCCTGCTCGGGCGCTAACGCGATCGAGTCCAGCGCCGCGCGCATGTGCCGCAGCCAGGCGTCGCGTTGGGCCGAGCCGATCGCGAACGGCGCGTGCCGCATGCGCAGCCGCGGATGGCCGCGCTGCTGCGAGTATGTCGACGGGCCGCCCCAGTACTGGATGAGGAACATCCGCAGCCGCTCGGCCGCAGGCCCCAGGTCGTCCTCGGGGTACAGCGCGCGCAGCACCGGATCGGCCGCGACACCCGCGTAGAAGGCATCGACAAGCCGGCGGAAGGTCTCCTGCCCGCCCACCACAGCGAAGAACGTGTCGGCGCTGGCATAGGTCGGATCAGGATTCGGCGGTGACGGCACGTAATCCATTGTTCTCACACTCCCAGCGCCGCGCGTCGTACGGTCGGACGATGACGCCCAAAGACTTCGATTTGATCGTCCTTGGCCTGGGCCCCGGCGGCGAAGAAGTGGCCGGAAAGGTGGCCGCGGCAGGCCGCTCCGTCCTCGGCATCGACTCGGGCCTCGTCGGCGGCGAATGCCCCTACTACGGCTGCATTCCGTCCAAGATGATCCTGCGCGGTGCCGACCTGCTCGCCGAGGCGCGACGCGTCGATGGCATGGCCGGTCACGCGGAGGTCGAGTCGGACTTCGCCCCCGTCGCGGCCCGGATTCGGGCCGAAGCCACCGACGACTGGGACGACCACGTCGCCGTCGAGCGTTTCGAGGGGCAAGGCGGCAGGTTCGTCCGCGGCGCCGGCCGGTTCGTCGGCCGCGACGACGACGGTCGGCTGCGCGTCCAGGTAGGTGACGACACCTACCGCGCCGGACGCGTGGTGGTGGCCACCGGCACCGCGCCAGCGATTCCGCCGATCGACGGGCTGGCCGAACTGCGCGCGAGCGGGGACGGTGTCGACGGGCCGGTGTGGACCAACCGCGAGGCCGTCAAGGCCACCGCGGCGCCCATCTCGCTCGTCGTGCTGGGCGGCGGCGCGATCGGTTGCGAGCTGGCGCAGGGCTTCGCCCGGTTCGGCAGCCGGGTCACGATCATCGAGGCCGCCGAGCGCATCCTGATGCCGGAGGAGCCCGAGGCGTCGCAGGTCGTGGCCGACGTGCTG
>JBDTXT010000035.1:0-12226 GCA_040006035.1 Pseudonocardiales bacterium
CCTTCTTGGCGGGTGCCTTCTTGGCGGGAGCCTTCTTGGCGGGAGCCTTCTTGGCCGGTGCCTTCTTGGCCGGTGCCTTCTTGGCCGGAGCCGCGGCCGCCTTCACGGCGGCGACGGCTTTCTTGGCCGGAGCCTTGGCCAGCTTGCGCGCGCCACTGGTGATCTCCTTGAACTGGGTGCCCGCCTTGAAGGCCGGGACCGCGGTCTTCTTCACCTTCACCGAGGCACCCGTGGCGGGGTTGCGGGCGGTGCGTGCTGCTCGGTGGCGCTTCTCGAAGATGCCGAAGCCGGTGAGCACAACGCGCTCACCCTTGGACACCGCGGAGTACACGGTGTCAATGACGGCATCGAGAGCTTCGGCGGCACGCTTCCTGTCTCCATCCATCCGCTCGGCGAGCCGGTCGATGAACTGAGCCTTGTTTGGCACTGGGTCCTCCCAGACGGGATTGCGGGTGTCGACCTCGGTGGTCGCTTCGCTCGCCACGCTAGGACGTTCTGCAGCCAACGACAACGCAATCCGCCTTGTGTCGCAGGGTTTTCTCGCATCGACGGCCATCAAACTCCGCTGTCAGTTGCGAGCGAGCCGCATATTTACCTTACAATATATGGGGATTCGCGGATTCAGACGGGAACGGTGGGTAACCACGGTTTGCGGGTCGATTCGTACTCGGTGACCGCGTCGGTGTGTCGCAGCGTCAAGCCGATGTCGTCGAATCCCTCCAGCAGGCGCCAGCGGGTGTAGTCGTCGAGTTCAAAATCGTGAACCTCGCCCCTCCAGCGCACCTGACGTTCGACAAGGTCGACGGTCACTTGCGTCGACGAGTCGGCCTCGATGTCGTCCCACAACCGCTGCACGACCTTCTCGGCCAGTTCGACGCTCAGCAGCCCGGCCTTCAGCGAGTTGCCGCGAAAGATATCGGCGAAGCGAGGAGAAATGACCGCGCGGAACCCGTAGTCGACCAGCGCCCACACCGCGTGCTCGCGCGAGGATCCGGTGCCGAAGTCGGGCCCGGCGACGAGGATCGATGCGCCGTCGTACTGTGGCTGGTTGAGCACGAAGTCCGGCTCGTTCGTCCGCCAGGCGTTGAACAGTCCGTCCTCGAACCCGGTGCGCGTCACCCGCTTGAGGTAGACAGCGGGGATGATCTGGTCGGTGTCGACGTTGCCCCGGCGCAGCGGTAGCGCCGTCCCGGTGTGCACAGTGAACTTGTCCATGGCTGGGTCCCCTGTCTACAGATCTGCCGGGCTGGCGAGGTGGCCGCTGACGGCGGTAGCCGCCGCGACCAGCGGCGAGACCAGATGGGTCCGGCCACCCTTGCCTTGGCGGCCCTCGAAGTTGCGGTTCGACGTGGACGCGCTGCGCTCGCCCGGCGCCAGTTGGTCCGGATTCATCCCAAGACACATCGAGCAGCCCGCCTGGCGCCATTCGGCGCCGGCCGCGGTGAAGATCAGGTCCAGGCCCTCGGCCTCAGCCTGAACCCGCACCCGCATCGAGCCCGGGACCACGAGCATGCGGACACCCTCGGCGACCGAGAATCCCTCGATGATTCCCGCCGCGGCACGCAGGTCCTCTATCCGGCCGTTGGTGCAAGAACCCACGAAGACGGTGTCGACCTTGATGTCGCGCAGCGGCGTGCCCGCCGTCAACCCCATGTACTGCAGCGCCTTCTCGGCCGCCACCCGTTCGGAATCGTCCTCGTAGCTCGCCGGGTCCGGGACCCGCGAGTCGAGCGGCGCACCCTGGCCCGGGTTGGTGCCCCAGGTGACGTACGGCGTGAGCGTCGACACGTCCAGCGTGACCTCGGCGTCGAACTCGGCATCGTGGTCGGTGCGCAGGCTCGTCCAGTACTCGACCGCCGCATCCCACTGCTTGCCGTGCGGAGCGTGATCGCGTCCCTTGAGGTAGGCGAAAGTGGTCTCGTCGGGGGCGATCATGCCGGCGCGCGCTCCCCACTCGATGCTCATGTTGCAGACCGTCATGCGGCCTTCCATGGACATCAGCTCGAACGTCTCGCCGCGGTACTCGACCATGTAGCCCTGACCGCCGCCCGTGCCGGTCTGCGCGATAACCGCGAGGATCACGTCTTTGGGCGTGACGCCCGCGGGCGGCTGTCCGGTGACCGTGACTGCCATCGTCTTGGGGCGGTCCATCGGCAGCGTCTGGGTCGCGAGCACATGCTCGACCTGGGAGGTGCCGATCCCGAACGCCAGCGCGCCGAACGCGCCGTGCGTGGAGGTGTGCGAGTCGCCGCACACGATGGTCATACCGGGCTGGGTGATCCCCAACTGCGGGCCGATCACGTGCACGATGCCCTGCTCGACGTCACCCATCGGGTAGAGCCGCACGCCGAAGTCGGCGCAGTTCTTGCGCAGCGTCTCAACCTGGATGCGGCTCACCGGGTCGGCAATCGGTTTGAAGATGTCTTGGGTGGGGACGTTGTGGTCCTCGGTGGCCAGGGTGAGATCGGGGCGGTGCACCGGCCGACCGGCCACCCGCAGGCCGTCGAAGGCCTGGGGGCTGGTCACCTCGTGGACGAGGTGCATGTCGATGAACAGCAGATCGGGTTCTCCGGCCGCGCTGCGCACGACGTGGCTCTCCCAGAGCTTCTCGGCGAGTGTCTTGCCCATAACGCCCTCCCTCGCTTGCCATCTCAACATTTGAGACAATAGTATCGCTGGATGGGACAGAGTATCAGCGGGCGGCAGCAGAGCGGTATCGGTGTCGTAGACAAGACGGTGGCGATCCTGGCCGCGGTAGCCGCCGCGCCCCGCACGCTGGCTGAGCTCGTCCAGGCGACCCGGCTGCCTCGCGCGACGGCGCACCGTCTCGCGGTCGCCCTCGAGGTTCACCGGCTGCTGACCCGCGACGGGGAGGGCCGCTTCGTCCTCGGCGCCCGGATGGGCGAGTTCGCCGCCGCTGTGCCCGATCCGCTGATCACCGTGGGTCAAGCGGTGCTGGCTTGGGTCCGCGACGAATGCGGCGAGAGCGCCCAGCTTTACCGGCGCGACGGCAACGACCGGGTCTGCATCGCCGCCGCCGAACGGACGAGCGGGCTGCGCACCACGGTTCCGGTCGGCTCGCGGCTGCCACTCACTGCGGGCTCGGGCGCCCAGGTGCTGTGCGCGTGGTCGGACCTGGACTCGCTGCAGGACGTGTTCGCCGAATCGGAGTTCACCGCCCGCTCACTGGCCGAGGTACGCCGGCGCGGCTGGGCCCAGTCGGTGGCCCAGCGCGAGGCCGGCGTCGCCTCGGTCTCGGCTCCGGTGCGCGCTCCCGACGGTGAACTGCTCGCCGCCATTTCGATCTCCGGGCCGATCGAGCGCTTCGGCCGCACGCCGGGCCAGCGCTTCGCACCGGTACTGGTGGCCGGCGCCCGCCGCATCACCGCTGCCCTGAGCTAGTCAGTCCGTCCAGCGTCGAGTGGTCTTACCAGTTCGCAGCCACGTAGGTGGTCTCCAGGTAGGCCTCGATGCCCTCGTAGCCACCCTCGCGGCCCAGGCCGGACTGCTTCACGCCGCCGAACGGCGCGGCGGGGTCGGATACCAGGCCGCGATTGAGGCCGATCATGCCCACCTCGAGCCGCTCGCTGACCCGCAGGCCGCGGGCGAGGTCTCCCGAGTAGACGTACCCGGTGAGTCCCATCTCCGAGGCGTTGGCGACCGCCAGCGCGTCGTGCTCGTCGCGGACGGCGATGATCGGCGCGACCGGCCCGAACACCTCCTCGACCGCCACCGCGGAATCGCGGGGCACGTCCGTGAGCACGGTGGCCGGGTAGAAGAACCCGTCGCGGTCGAGGCGTTCCCCGCCGATCACCAGGCGGGCGCCGGCCGCAACCGAGCGCTCGACCTTGTCGGCGATCACGTCGACGGCCCGCTCGCTGACCATCGGGCCGAGCTGGGTCTGCTCGTCGGTGCCCGGCCCGACCCGCAATGCCGCCATCTTCTCGGCCAGCTTCGCGCCGAACGCCTCCGCGACGCCCTCCTGCACCAGGAACCGGTTGGCCGCCGTGCAGGCCTGGCCGCCGTTACGCATCTTGGCCAGCATCGCGCCCTCGACCGCTGCGTCCAGATCGGCGTCGTCGAGCACGATGAACGGGTCGTTTCCGCCCAGCTCCATTGTCGTGTTGACGATTCGGTCGGCCGCCTGCTTCAGCAGGATGCGGCCGACACCCGTCGAGCCCGTGAACGACAGCTTGCGCACCCGGTCGTCGGCCAGCGCGGCCCCGACCAGTTCGCCGGAGTTATCGGTCATCAGCACGTTCACGGTTCCCGGCGGCGCACCGGCCTCGTCGAGGAGCTGGGCCAGCAGCAGCGCGGTCAGTGGTGTCTCTCCGGCCGGCTTGAGCACGATGCTGCACCCGGCGGCGAGTGCCGGCCCGATCTTGCGGGTGGCCATGGCGGCCGGGAAGTTCCACGGCGTCACCAGCAGCGCGACCCCGACCGCCTTGCGGAAGGTCAGGATGCGGTTCGCCCCGGACGGGGCGGTGCGTAGAGAGCCGTCGATGCGCACGGCCTCCTCGCCGAACCAGCGGAAGAACTCGGCAGCGTAAGTCACCTCGCCGCGGGCGTCGGTGAGTGACTTGCCCATCTCCAGCGACATCAGGTACGCGATCTCTTCGCGCCGGGCGATCATCAACTCGAACGTCTTGTGCAGCACCTCGCTGCGCTCGCGTGGTGGCGCGGCGGCCCAGTCCGGCTGCGCCGCTGCGGCGGCGGCCAAGGCGCGGTCCAGGTCGTCCAGCCCGGCCACCGGTACAGATGCGATCTGCTCGCCTGTCGATGGGTTCAGCACGGCGAAGCTGCCGCCGGAGCCGTCGCCCCACTTGCCGTCGATGAACAGCCCGGTCGGAGTGCCTGCGGGAAGCGTCATAACCGAATCTTGCCAGCACCGATCGTGATTCGCGCGCCGTCCCTGGGCGAGAGTCGCAACCACAATCGGGCAGGACGTCGGGTTAAGGTCGGGCCACCGGCCGTTCGGCGAGAGGCGAGACGATGCGCGGCGACGAGGCGCGAGACACCGGAGCCCTGGTGGGCACGGCGCTGGGTGAGGTAGCCGACCTCGTCCGCGACGTCCACCGTGCCCTCGCCGCAAGGCTGTTCGCCAAGGCCGGCGCGGCGGCCCTGCCCGCGCGGCTCGTGCACGACGGCATCTCGGCCATCGCCTACACGTCGACGCGCGTCGGGGTGCGGGTGATCCCCGCCGCCATCGGCATCGCCGCTATGGCCAAGATCGATCCCGCGGCACCGTCGGTGCACGAGAACCCGCGCGGCCGCTTCGCGCTCGGTGCGCTCAACGGGTTCTGGGGCGATCGGCTCGCCGAGCAGCGTCCGGCCCTCGCCCCACCGATGCGCATCCGGGCGCACGGTGGTCAACTGCGCCACCTGCCCGCCAACCTCGTGCAGGACGTGGCCGACACCGCGACCGGCCGCATCATCGTGTTCCTGCACGGGCTGTGCGAGAGCGACGTGTCGTGGAGTTTCCGGGCCGTCAAGACGTGGGGCGATCGCACGGTGACGTACGGATCGCTGCTGCGCGACGAGCTGGGCTGGACCCCTCTCTACGTCTCGTTCAACTCCGGCCTGCATATCTCGGCCAACGGGCACGCCCTGGCCGAGCAGCTCGAGGCGATCGTCTCCGACTGGCCGGTGCCGGTCACCGATTTGACGTTGGTCGGCCACTCGATGGGTGGCCTGATCGCCCGCAGCGCCGCCCATCAAGCGGCCGAACTCGGTCACTCGTGGGTGAGGTCGCTTCGCCACCTCGTCGGTCTCGGCGCCCCACATCTCGGCGCACCGCTCGAACGGGCCGTGAACATGCGCACTCACGCCATGGCGAAGCTGCCCGAGACGCGCCCGTTCGCGACCTGGCTCAACCGCCGCAGCGTCGGCATCAAGGATCTGCGGCACGGCGCGCTCATCGAAGCCGACTGGGCCGGGCGCGACCCCGAGGATCACCTCGACAACTGCACCGACATCGCGTTCCTGCCCGATGTGTCCTACTACGCGGTGTCCGCGACGCTCAGCCGCCAACCGGCTGGCCGGCTGCCCTTCCTCGGCGACCTGCTGGTGGACCACGCCAGCGCGACGGGCAACGGACCCCAGCGCAAGCTGGCCTTCGAGGTGCAGCGTTCGCTGCATGTAGGCGGCAAGCACCACTTCCACCTGCTGGGCGACCCGGTCATTTATCGGCACCTGCGCGATTGGCTGGGTTAGCGGGCTTGAGTCCTTGAGCTTGGTTCTGGGTCAACTTTCAGGTGATAAGGCGAGGGGACCACACCGGCCTGTCGCGGCCGCGCGACGTATGGATCTTGAACGATGCGACATGCAGCCTCGACTGTTCCCTACCTGCTGGGCATTGCCAGCTTGTGCTCATAGGCGTAGACGACGACCTGCACCCGGTCGCGGAGGCCAAGCTTCATCAGGATCCGTGAGACGTGGGTCTTGACGGTCGGTTCGCTCACGAAGGCATGGGCGGCGATCTCGGCGTTGGACATTCCGCGCGCGACCAGGCGCAGGATCTCGACCTCGCGTGGTGTCAGGTCCGACACTTCTGGTGGCGGCTCGCGCGCGGCGTCGGGCGGCCGCTTGACGAACTCCTCGATCAGCCGTCGGGTGATCGTGGGCGACAGCAGGGCCTCGCCATTGGCGATGACGTGGATCGCGTCGACAAGCTGCTCGGGCGGCATGTCCTTGAGGACGAACCCGCTGGCACCAGCGTGAAGGGCTTCGTAGACGTACTCGTCGAGGTCGAACGTCGTCAGGATGAGAACGCGGGGGCCGCTCTCGCTGTCGCCCACGATGTGGCGAGTCGCCTCGAGTCCATCCATCAGCGGCATCCGAATGTCCATCAAGATCACGTCCGGTTTGGTGTCACCGGCCATGACGACGGCCTGACGTCCGTCGCCGGCTTCGCCGACAACGACGACGTCCGGCTCGACCTCGAGGATCATCCGCAGGCCCGCGCGCACCAGCGCCTGATCATCGACGATCAACACCCGGATCGGCGAGGTCACGATGCTGTTCCGATCGGCAGGTAGGCGCGCACGGTGTAGCCGCCGTCGGCCCTGGGTCCACTGTCGAGATGTCCGCCATAGACCCGCAGGCGTTCCCGCATACCCGCCTGCCCGTACCCATTGCCGCTGCCCGCGCTGCTTGTGCTGCCGTCGTCCGCGACCTCGATCCACAGCCCGTCGTCTGTCCAATGGATCTGCACCCGTGCTCGTGCCGGCCCGGCGTGCTTGAGGGCATTCGTCAGGGCCTCCTGCACGACGCGAAAGGCCGCCAGGTCGACACCCGGTGGCAGTTCGCGCCGCTCGCCCTGGACGTCAAGTTCGACCGGAAGCCCCGCCGCACGCATTGTCACAATCAGCGCGTCGAGGGTTTGCATCCCCGGCTGCGGTGCGTAGCTGGGCATCGCGTCATCCTCCTTAAGGAGGCCGACCAGACGTCGCATCTCTGTCATCGCTTCGCGACCGGTGCGCTCGACAGACAGCAGTGAATCCCGTTCACGGGTCTGGCTGGGCGCGAGCAGGCGGCGTACCGCACCGGCCTGGACCGTCATGACCGACACCGAATGCGCGATGATGTCGTGCAATTCGCGCGCGATCCGCCGGCGCTCGGCGGCCAGCGCCTGCCAGGCCGCCGCGGCTTGCTCCTCCTCGAGAAGTATGGCCCGCTCCTCGGCAGACCGCGCCCGGACGACGGGGCCTCGGATCAGCGCGCCGACGACCCAGGCGACCGACATGAACGCGATCACCGAGCCCCACCGCCCCCAGCCACCCTCCGGGTGTCGCCAGGCAGCCAGGCTGCCCGATGCCAACAGCACCAGCAGCCCCGCACGTTCGATCCGCGACACGGCCAGGTAGCCGCTGATGCCGCACGTGAGCATGACCAGTAAGAACACGAAAGCGGACTCCAGAACCCACACCGGGGCAGGGAGCGACGCTATGCCGATGAGGGCGCCGGCCGAGATGGGCGCCCAGACTCCAAGCACGCCGCGTAGCGCGACCAGTACGACGGCGGCGCAGAGAATAGCGGCGACAACGGCATCTGAACCGCGGTCATAGGTACGTCCGTTGAGTGTCACAGTGGGGCTCGCAATGTGCTCGACGAGCGCGCCCACAGCGAAGCAAGCGGCGATCACGCTCACCCCGTGGCGCCCGAATGGTGCGCCCAGATCGGCCATCACACTTGCACGCTAGCGCGGCATCGAACCCACGACGTCATCCCTGAGAACGACCCGAATATGCGACGGGAGAACGAGTCGAGATCGGCAGCGCGGCCGATGACGGCACTGTCGCGCGCTCATACGGTAAAGACCTCATCGAACGCATCGGAGGAAACCGTCAATGACCGTCCCACTCACGTCGAGCCGCTTCGCCGCCCCAACTCGCGCGCCGGCTGCCTCGGTCGTGCAGATTCCGCAATACAGCAAGCGGGCGATCCTCGCCGTGTGGGCGGCCACCACCGTGCCCATGGGCGTCCTGGCCTGGATCGCGGCCCCGCGACTTGCCGCTACCCTCGACGGCCCGGCGCCGTTGGCACGCGCGCTCATCCTGTGCATCACCGGTGGCCTGATCTGGCAGTTCGTGCTCGTCGTCGGGCTTGTCGGCATCGAGCAACGCAGCCTGCGCTGGTCCACGCTGTGCGAGGCATTATGGCTACGTGCGCCACGGAGCCCGCGCACCAAGCGCGTCGGCGGCCGGGTGTGGTGGATCGTGATCCCGTTGATCGTCGCGCTGGCTGCAGAGGAAGTCGTCCCAGTCGCGCCCCATCCGGTCAATCGAGAACTCGGCGTGATTCTGCAGTCTGCCGCTGGCAAGTCCATGCTGCATGGTTCATGGGCTTGGTTCACCGCGCTGCTCGTCCTGTTCATCTTCAACACAGTCCTCGGTGAGGAGTTGCTCTTCCGCGGATTCCTGCTGCCGCGGATGAATGGCGCGTTCGGCCGGCGCGACTGGATTGCGAACGGCATCCTCTTCGCGACGTACCACGTACACGTGCCGTGGGTCATTCCGGCCGGGCTGCTCGACACGTTCATCCTGTCCTACCCGAGCAAGCGATACGGCAGCGCGTGGATCGGCATCGTCGTGCACAGC
The DNA here is from genome assembly GCA_040006035.1 of Pseudonocardiales bacterium. Classification (GTDB taxonomy): domain Bacteria; phylum Actinomycetota; class Actinomycetes; order Mycobacteriales; family Jatrophihabitantaceae; genus QHCC01. The sequence goes on from JBDTXT010000035.1 coordinate 9,099, forward strand.
GCCCAGAGCGTCGTCTTCACCGCGCTGGCGCTGACCATCGTTCTGTAAGTGGCCGCTACCCGGCCTCGACGACTTCGATCTCGGTGAGGTTCTCCGGGACGAAGCGCAGGATATCCCCGACCTCGGCGAACACCCCTTCTCCTGCTGCGCGGTGATCCATTCGTCGACCAACGCCCTGCACGGCGTCGGTGAACCGGTCCAGATGGCGGCGGATCGGACAGTCCCGCAACCCAGGTTCACATGTGCGAGGCCCAGTCGCCAAACCCCTACCGTCCAGCTAGGCGCTAGGGTCCGCGTTCGTGTCGGACTTCAGTGGACTGCGTGTTGTCGTCGTCGGTGCCAACGGTGCGCTGGGTGGGGCACTCGCTACAGCGTTCGTCGGCGCCGGGGCGACGGTGCTCGGACTCGCCCGAGCCGAACCCCGTGCCGACCGGCAGGTCGCCGATGTCGAGTACCACGCCGTCGACGTCCTCGACGACGCGGCGCTGGGCGCCTGCTTCGACAACGGCCCCGTCCCGTGGGCGGTGGTCAACGTCGTCGGCGGCTTCGCCGGGCACCGCCCGTTGACCGCCCTCGATCCGGCCGAACTGAGCACCCAGCTGGCGCTGAACCTCACCAGCGCGGCGCTGGTGACCAAGCACGCGCTACGCCGCATGAACGAGGCCGGCGAGGGACGCCTGGTGCACACGGCCAGCCGAGCCGCCCTGGTCACTGACGGCGCGGGCTTCGCCTATTCGGTCAGCAAGCTCGGTGTGCTGCACCTCGTGCGGATGGCCGCGGCCGAGACCCACGGCACCGGCATCACCGTCAACGCGGTCGTGCCGAGCATCATGGACACCCCGGCCAATCGCACGGCCATGCCCGGCGCCGCCCACGACCGGTGGCCTAGGGTCGAGGACGTGGCCGCCGTTTTCCTGTTCCTGGCCTCGCCCGCGGCGCACCTGGTTTCCGGGGCGGCCGTCCCCGTCTACGGAAGGGCATAACCGCGATGATCACGGTCGAACGAACGGTCGATGTCGCGCGTCCCGTCGCGACCGTCTTCACCTACCTGGCCGACTTCACCCATACCGAGCAATGGGATCCGGGGACGGTGCGCACCACCCGCACCGATGATGGTCCGCTCGGCGTCGGCTCGCGCTTTCACAACGTCTCGGAGTTCCGCGGCCGGCGCACCGAACTCGACTACGAGGTGAAGCGCTTCGACCAGGACGAGCACCTCACGTTCACCGGTGACAACCGGACGGTGACGGCCACCGACGACCTGGCAATGCGCGCAACAGACACCGGCACTCAGATCACCTACCGGGCGCACTTCACATTCAAGCGCTGGGCCCGCCTGGCCGAGCCGCTGCTCCGTCGCGGCTTCGGCAAGATCGCCGATGAGACGGTCGCTCAGCTACAGGCCACCCTGGAGACGCTGCCCGCCTGAGCGCCTCAGCCGATGAGGTGCACCACGTCCTGCGCGCACCCGTAGGCCAGCGTCACCCCCGCCCCGCCGTGGCCGTAGCAGTGCACGGTGCGTGATTCGAGCGGGTCGATCTCGAGCCGAACCGCAGAGCGGGCCGGGCGCAGCCCGACGCGGTGCCCGACCACCCGCGCACCCGCCACACCAGGCACGAGTTCGATCGCGCGATGCAGGATGGCCTGCGCCACGGCGGGGCGGACCGCGCAGTCCTCGTCGCCGTTGACGGCCGTGCCACCCAGAACCACGGTGTCCCGTCGCGGGACGACGTAGGTGGGATCGAGCTCGTCGGTCTCGTCGAGCGTCCAGCGCCGCAACCCGAACTGCTCGACCAGCACAACCTGGCCGCGCACCGGCACGAGCTCGGTGTCGCCGACAAGCTCTCGCGCGCCCAGACCAGCGCAGTTGACCACGGCGTCGACGCCATCATGGGCCTCGGCCAGGTTGTCGAGCCGCGCCCGACGCAGCCCCACACCCATCGCGGTGACGCGCTCGGTCAACCAGCGCAGATGCACCGCCATGTCCACGACCGGGACGGTCAGCTCGAAACCGTCGATGTACCCGGACGGCAGGTCGGCAGGTCGCACCCGATCGAGCCGCGGCACGGCGTCCACCCACCACGGGTCCAGCGCGGTGGTCCGACACAATTGCCGCCCCGCGCGCAGATCCACTCCGCTCGCCGGATCCGCACTCAGGGCTTCCAGCGCGCGGAAACCGACCGCGGCCCAGCGCGTGACCGCGTCCTCGGGAAGAGCCCGATACGGGTACCAGATCGCCGCCGCCACCGCTGACGTGGTCTGCTCCCCGATCTCGGCCGCGACGATGTCGACGGCGTGCCCGGCCTCGCGCAGGCGAACCGCACAGGCCAGGCCGACGATCCCAGCCCCGATCACCCGCACGCGCATGCCGACCATCATCACGTGCGCCGATGTGGTGGGATCGGCGGATGGACGGTTTCCACGAACGCCTGCACCACGTGCGTAGCGACGCGTTGCTCGGCGACACCACCCAATCCGCCGGCATGGTGCGCCTCGAAGCGATCAGCGGCAAGACCGTCGGGGCCCAGCATCTATGGATGGGGCAGACCCATGTCACCCCGTCAACGCGCTCGGCCAACCACCACCACGGCGAGTCCGAGACGGCGATCTACGTCGTCTCCGGCCATCCGGTGTTCGTCTTCCTCGAGGAGGGCGCGGAGCGGCGCGTCGAGACCGAGCCGGGCGACTACGTGTTCGTGCCGCCGTTCGTGCCGCACCGCGAGGAGAACCCCTCCGCGTCCGATGAGGCCGTGGTCGTGATCGCGCGCACGACGCAGGAGGCCATCGTCGTCAACCTCGACGAGCGTTGGACGTGATGCTGCTCAGTTGTCCTCCTGCCGCGACTCCGCGACGCGGTGCGGCACCTGCAGCACCCGGATGGCGGTGACCAGGCCGACACCGCCGACCAGGTTGCCCAACGCGGCCCAGCCGAAGGCACCGAGCCAGTCGAGGTAACCGAACGGTGCGCCGGCCACCAGCGCGGTGAACATGAACAGCGAGTCGAGCACGCAGTGGAACAGTTGCCCGCCGGCTAGGACCGCGCTGAACAGGATGCCGGGCACGAGTTGCACCCCGAGGTTGTCGGTGGCGTGCTGCATGCGGGTCATCAGGGTGATCACCGCACCGGC
>JBDTXT010000036.1:0-12082 GCA_040006035.1 Pseudonocardiales bacterium
AGCCCGCGGCTGGGTCTTGCCGCGCTTCACTCGAGGTGCCCGCCTCACGCATATCCACGAAGTCGACCCAGTCTCGCTCGCTCTCAAGGCGAGCCCATAGTCGGCGATCTCGCGCACCAACACTGCCCGTCTCCAGACCTGCGGCACCGGCGCGGCAGCCGATCTCAACGGGCTGCCCACGCGTTCTCGGTAGTGCCTACTCCCTCACGCCGGCAACCTCGAGGTCCCGCTGGACACCTATCGCGGGATTTCTGGCAGTGTCGCCTTCGGCTCGAAGCGCGGGATCGAGAGTTGATCTTCAGCGCACCCGCTCGGAACCAGGCTTGCTCATTCAGCTCCGTGACCGCAAATGATCTTCGATGTGTCACATGCGTGTCACACGCCGCGCAGAACGTGGCGACGCGGGCCGTCACGATCCGTGACGGCAGAGTCATGAAGCCCTTTGAAAATAGGCTAGTGCGGCCCGAGGCGGCACGCTCCAGCATGCCCTGACGCCCGATTTCGGTCCAGAAGTCCCCTGCTCTAACCAGCTGAGAGCTACCGCCCGATATCTGCTTCTGGGCCCGGTTAATTGCTGGCCGGGGGAATCTCAATCCATTCTCGAACAGTGCGTCTTCCCGATTTGCCGGGGTCGTGTACGACGCCTTGGTCAGACGCTGACGTCGTCTTTGAGGCCGCCGCGGATCATTTCGCGGAGCTCGGAGGTGTCCTCGTGACCGTGTGAGGCGACTGCGTGCTGCGTGGCGGCGTCGAGAACTTCGTCCTCGTCGCCGGAGATCGTCAGCGTGCACCCTCGTTCACTTGGCATGTCGCGGCAGTCGGCAACTTTGCGCGCCATAACATTCTCCTTCCAAGGCTTGATAGGGCCGGATCGTAGACTGCCTTGAGCCCTGCGTCACCAGTCAGTTTCCTGACAAACGTAGTGAACAGTTCATGCCCGCGTGAGGATTATGCCCGGCGCCGATCAGGGGTGGCGGTTCTGGCGCCAGTGACCGGAATGTCGTCAAACTCGGCGGCAACGCTTTTGCCGCGGCGCCACGCTGGAGAGGATCACGTCGCCGAAGCGACGGGCTCACCGGGCCGTGCCTGGAGCGACAGTTTGGGGCCAACGCGAGCATCGGCGGCACTCGATGGGCCAGCTACCCGGCCGTCGCCGAGTACCTCGATCACGCCGTGATCTGCCGAATGCCCAGCCGGCCGCGCTCTATTCGTCGTTACGCGCACCAACGCTGCCCGTCTCAAGACCTGCGGCACCGACGGCGGCCGATCCCAACAACGGGTGTCCGACAGGTTCTCGGGAGCGCGTATTCCCTCACGCCGCAAACTTCCCTGTCACGCTGGCCAGCCATCGCGGGAAGCGTCGCCTTGGCGTCGAAGCGCGAGATCGAGAGTTGATCTTCAACCCACAGCTCGGACCGGGTTGCCTCGATCGACTCCGCGACCTCCAAATGATCTTCGACGTGTCACACGCGTGTCGCACGCGTGTCCCACGCCGCGCAGAACGTGACGACGTGGGCCGTCACGATCCGTCACGGCAGAGTCATGAAGCCCTTTGAAAATAGGCTATTGCGGCCCGCGATGACACGTACCGTTACGCCCTGACACCTCGATTTTCGGTTTATGAGGCCCCTGCTCTAACCAGCTGAGCTACCGCCCCGAGAAGTGTTTCTACCCCTGTAAGTGCTGGGCTGCAGGTGTCTCGGGTCCTGCTTGAAAACCCTCTAATTGCCGTTTCGCGAAGGTCGTGTCACACGGTGTCACCACGGATCCGCATCAACCAGTCTCGAAGGGGCTAGCCAGCGTCGCTGAAGCGGTCTGCATCGCCTCGTCGAAGCTGTGCGCGTAGATGCGCAGGGTGACGGCCGGATCGGCGAACCGAGTTCGTCCATCGCGATCAGATCATTGCCCGGAAGCGTCGACGGGATGGTCCGCCTGCCGCTTGCAGGCTTCGGCTGTCGACGTCGGTCCACCGAAGTCCCGGCCTGCGAGCGATTGGGCTCGGAGTCCGTAGCTCCGATGCAAAAATGGCCTCGCTCGGCGTTCGAGCGAAGCCACCTTCACAGTTCCTCACGACGGCAGACACCCCCGTACCCGGCCGGCACGGCAACCGGGAAGGTAGAGGACACGCAACCCACTTGCCTGAGGTAACACAGAGCTTTGCTCGGAAGGCATCCGATGGCAACCCCTTTGCCGCAAGTAGGCATTGTGAGGTCGAGTGAGCGACACAAGCAGATGCCACTCTGCGCATCCGGGCAGCAGGTCCCGTCCTCGTCCCTACGCCTGGTCCGGCGGGGGTCCGGGCGTCTCGCCCGTCATGCCTGCGCGAATCGGCCTAGGCGCGGCGACGAGCAGAGCAGCTTGCCACAGGCACGGAGAGATCGGCGGGTAGCACGTGGCATGAAGAGCCCCAGGCGGTAGATCGGGGGGACCACCGCCTGGGGACTCACCCATAGTCCCCCCGCCAGCCACCGGCGTCCAATCGACGTGAAGTTCATCGTCAGCACGGAGCCAACCGAACCGGGGCAGTTACGGCACTCGCCGCGACAGGTTTCAAGCGGAACGCGAACGGCGTGGCTATTATGAGGTGACCAACCGGGCTCGGCAGACAGCACCAAGGTTGATGCGCGATGCGTCCCGAGAGCTGCCGCAGATGTCCAGCCGATCCAGCCCAGTCCCGCTTCGCCGAATGGGATCCTCCGCCATGCTGCAGCGGGCGGCGGACCCGGCATGAGCACGCTGGCGAGATTCGCGACAGCCTGTGCCGAGCTGACGGGCCACGAGATGAGCAGCGCTGCGATGCTGCCGGTGCGCTTAGCGACCGCCGTGACCCAGGTGCTGCCGGTAGACGCCGCGGCGATCTGTGCGCTCGATGATCTGCGGGTGCCCCTGGGGGCCAGCAGCCCCGATGCCGAACTCGCCGAACGCCTACAAATCACCCTCGGCGACGGGCCCTGCCTTGCCGCCTTCGATTTGGGCTACCCGGTCACCGGCACCCAAGAGCAGATCGCGCGCGCCTGGCCCCTCTATTTTGATCTCCTGGTCTCGCAGACCGCGATACGGTCCGTGGCTTCGCTACCGCTGCGCACACCTCAGTTCCGCCTTGGCGCCATCGACCTGTACTGGACCAGCCCCGATGGCGTGGCTTCGCTGCCGCTGGCCCCCGCCCTCGAGCTGGCCGATCGTGTTGCGGAGATCCTGTTGGCGGCGCCGCAAATTCTGACGCTCGACGGCGTGGTCGCCCCTGGGTGGGTCATGGCGGGCACAGTGCAACGACGCATGCAGGTTTGGCAAGCCGTCGGCATGCTCAACGCAGGCCGCGCGATGAGCAATCGCGATGCGATCGCTGTCCTACGCGCCTACGGCTACGCCCACGACACCACCCTGGACGACCTCGCCGCCGAACTGGTCTGCGGGCAGACCGAACTCACCGACGTGGCGCCCTGACGCAGGACGACGTGGCTTCCGTGGCGCGTCAGGTCTGCTAGCGACACGGGAGTTGCCCGGATCATCCATCGATTCGACTGGGCGGTGCGGCTCTTCGAGGGCAGTGTGACTCAGCGTGGTAGGCGGGCCATTCGCGAGAACGTGTCATGCTCAGTGGGGACATCGACCGCGTCGCGCTCGTCTCGGGGAGTCTCGCTCCGCAGCACCCATCGAAGGGTCGTCACATGGGTAGGCCCGGCATTGCGGTCATCGGCATCCTGATCGCGCTCGCGGGAGCCTTGTTCACCTTGCAAGGCGCCGGGGTCATCACGGGTAGCGCAATGAGCAACACGACGTTCTGGACGGTTGCTGGCCCCGTGATCGCTGTGGTCGGAGTCGCAGTCGCCGTCTTCGGCGCCCGCAGGCGCCAGGGTTGACGATGCATCAGCCGACCGCGCGGTGAGTGGGATGGTTCCGGACCCGGCCGGAAATCCGGTCGGCCGCCGCATCATCCTGGGGCTGCTCGCACTCGGCGGCGTCGGCGTAGTCACCGGCAACCGTGTCCAGAACGGGCTCGCCCGACTTCTCGCGCCGATCGAACGCAACGACCCGACCGGCTTGGTCTCGCTCTTCCCGTTGGGTGACACCTTCCGGTTCTACTCGGTGTCGGGTTCGGTGCCCAAGCGCAGCCCGTCCGACTACCGACTCGCCGTTACCGGGCTGGTGAAGAGCCCCGCCACCCACCGACTGACGGACCTGCAGGCGATGCCCCAGACGGCGTTCGTACGCGACTTCCAATGCGTCACCGGCTGGCGGGTGCCCGAGGTGCATTGGGGTGGTGTGCGGTTGTCGGTGCTGCTGGATCACGCCGAACCGCTACCAGCAGCCCGAGCTGTCCGGTTCCGTTCCTTCGACGGCGTGTACACCGAGAGCATGCCGCTCATGCAGGCTCGCAGATCCGACGTGATCGTCGCGCTGAGCATGCTCGGTGCACCGGTGACGCGCGATCACGGCGGCCCGGTCCGGATGTACGCCGCATCGATGTACGGCTACAAGAGCACCAAGTGGCTGTCCGAGATCGAACTCACCGCCGAGGAGATTCCCGGCTATTGGGAGAGGCGCGGCTATGAGCTCGACGGGACCATCCGCAACTAGCGCAACCCCATGACCAATCCCATCGAAGCGACGCCGCCGCAGCTAGATCGGTTCAGCCGCGCCGAGCGGGTCGTGCACCGAACCTTCTCCGTACTCATGATCAGCTGCGTGATCACCGCGTTCATCCTCTACAACGGCGCGATCGGTATCTGGGTGGGGCACCGACGCCTCATCGAACTCATCCACGTCTACAGCGGCCTGGCGCTACCAGTACCGGTTCTGATCGGACTCGCTTCACGGTCCTTCCGGTCGGACATACGCAGGATGAACCGGTTCAGCCCATCGGACTGGCAATGGCTTCGCGGCCGACGCAGGCGGCGCGGCGAGATCCGGGTCGGCAAGTTCAACCCGGGACAGAAACTGAACGCAAGCCTCGTCGCCGGCGCGATGCTGGTGCTGATCGGCACCGGCCTGCTCATGTTCTTTCCCGGCGTCGCCCGGCTGACCTGGCGTACCGGTTCCACGTTCGTGCACGACTGGTTCGCCCTTGGTCTCGGACTACTCGTGCTCGGTCACATCACCTACGCGCTCAAAGACCCCGAGGCCCGCCGCGGGATGCGCACTGGACGGGTGTCGGTGACCTGGGCCCGCTCCGAACACCCAGCCTGGGCCGACGAGGTCAATGCTGCCGAGCACCCCACGCCTGACTGATCCGCTGGCCTTTCACCCCCCGGCGGGGCGCCGCACTCGGGCGATAGCGAGCTCAGCGTGGGTCTCAACTTTGTTAGCGCCCGGCTGACTTGACGACGTGGACAACCTGGGGCGAGGTGAACCCGAGCAGTCCGTAAAGGCCGCCTTCTGCGCCGACGCCGCTCCATTTCAAGCCACTGGACGGCTGACCGTCGACGTAGCCCTGGTGGGTGTTCACCCAGATGGTCCCGGCCTGCAGTTGCGACGCAACGGCGGCGCCGCGTTCGGCGTCGCCGGACCATACGGAGGCGCAGAGCCCGAATTGGGTGTCGTTGGCCCTGTGTACCGCCTCGCTCAGATCGTCGTAAGGCACGACTGGCAGCGCCGGGCCGAACTGTTCTTCGACGACGATCCGCTCGCCGCCGGCCACGTCGGCCAGCACCGTCGGCTCCCAGAAATACCCGGGCCGGTCAGGAGCCTTTCCGCCGGCCGCGACCCGCCCCCCGTTGCTCACCGCGTCGCGCACCAGTTCGCTCACCCGGTCGCGCTGCATTGCATTGGTCAGCGGACCGATTTGAGTATTCGCGTCGCCTCCGTCGCCGACCCTAGCGGCGCGCGCCCGGTCGGCCAGGGCGTCGACCAGTTGGCCGTAGATCCGTTGCGGGGCGTAGACCCGCTTGATCGCATCGCACACCTGGCCGCAGTTGCCGAACGCGTACGCGAAGAGGTCGTCTGCGATCAGGTCGACGTCGACATCATCGAGCACGACCGCTGGATCGTTGCCGCCTAGCTCAAGTTCGATCCGTTTCAGATCCCCAGCTGCCGCCGCGGCAATCTGCTTGCCGGTCTCGATCGATCCGGTGAAGCTGACCAGCCGTGTCAACGGATGTCTAGACAGCTCGGCGCCGAGACGATCGCCGCCGCTGATCACGTTGAGCACGCCGGGCGGGAACGCATCGCGGACGATCTCGCCGAAACGCAGGCAGGACAGTGGCGTGTACGGCGACGGCTTCAGCACCACCGTGCAGCCCGCGGCCAGCGCCGTTGCCACTTTGGCCACCGCGACACCCAGTGGGTAGTTCCAGGGCGTGATCGTCGCGACCGGACCGATCGCTCGGCGCTGCACGACGACCGACAGCTCACCGTCGTCGTGCAAGGAATCTTCAGGAAGTTGGAGTGACGGGTAATAGCGCAGGTCGGAGGCGGCGCCCTCGACCTCCTCCTGCGCCTCACTGAGCGGCTTGCCTTGCTCGGTCGTGATGATGCCGGCGAGCTCATCCGCGTGCGATTCCACCAGATCCGCCGCCCCCTCCAGCACTGATCGCCGCGCCGACGGATCGCGACGCCACTCTTCGAACGCATCCTGCGCGGCCGTCATCGCGTCATCGAGCTGCTCGGCCGAGCACTCGGGTGCGGAGGTGAAGGCTTCGCCAGTCGCGGGATTGTCGATCTCGAAGGAGTCGAGCGCAGCGACCGAGCGCCCCGCGATCGTCATCGTGAAGTCATACATATGTGCTCCCGGTTGAGGATTCGAGCTGGACGGAGCGCGTGAGGAACGGCGGGAGGTCCGGGTCGCGTCCTTCGGCCAGGGCCAGCGCGACAGCCAGCCGGTGCACGGCGACCAGTTCGGCCTGCGCGTCGAGGGTGGGGGTGAGCACCGTCGCCGACGTCCGGCTTATCGCAGCAGCGAGATCGGGCGAGATCGGTGACAGCGGCCAGACGAGCGTGTCCGGTCCGGCGGCTGAAATCGGGCCGTGCTGGTACTCGTTGATCGCGTAGGCCTCCGCCCACCGTCCGGACGCCTCGATGCATTTCAGGGCTGCCTCCCGGGCCAGACCCAACGAGAATCCCGTGCCCAGAAAGACGATGTGCGCAGGCAGGGGGAACGGTAGCCGCCGACGCAACGCCGCCTCGGCCTGCTCGACGATGGCGTCGTCAATCGCACTGACGCTGCACCGCAGCAGCGTGAACGCCGTCGTCGCGAACCGGGTCTGCACGATGGCCGTTTCATTCGCGTAGGACAGGTCGATCACGTCGTCGCACACGTCGATCAGCGCAGTCTCCGGAGTCCCGACCAGGCCGATCACCCGATGCTCGGATCGAAGTCTCTCGGCTGCGTTTATCAAGTCGCTGGTGGTTCCGGAGCGCGAGAGGACAACGATGGTTTCGGCGTCGTCGAGGTAAGGGATCTCGGTCGGGATCGCCACCCTGGTGCGCCCGCCTAGCTGGCTGTTGCGCAAGCTCGCGTAGGCCTCGCCGATGTGCAAGGACGTGCCGCAACCGAGAACGAGCACCGGTGTCCCCCGCTCGGGCAGCGCGACGCCAGCAGCGGCCTGTCGGATGGCTCGGCGCCACATCTCGGGCTGGCTGAAGATCTCGGTAGTCGCAGCCGCGGCCGCTCGGGGTGTGCTCACGTGAACTCCCGCAGTCGCCTAATTTGAACCACCGAGCACCCCGCGTATCTGACTGTTCAGGACGAGCGCCACGATCGCCGGCGGGATCAGCGCGATCACCCCAGCCGCCGCGAGCACCGGATAGTTGGTTGCGTACTTGCCCACGAGTTCAGTGATGTTGACGGTGACAGGTTTGGTCTTCAGGGTTGGGGCCAACAGCAGCGGAATCAGGAACTCCCCCCATACCGCGAGCATGAAGATCGCGCCCATGGCGGCGATTCCCGAACGCATCTGCGGCAAGGCCACCCGAACGAACGCCTGCCATTGGTTGCAGCCGTCGATCAGCGCAGCCTCGACCGGCTCCGCCGGCAACTCCCGGCACTGGTTGTACGCCAACCACATCGCGAGCGGGCCCTGAGTCGCAGCGAAGACGAGCACGAGGCCGAACTGGGTGTCGATGAGATGCAGGTTCGCCATGACCCGGAACAGCGCCACCACGATCGTGAACACCGGCACGAGTAGCGCCCCGACGATCGCCCACATGATCGGACGGCTGCCACGAAACTGCAGCCGGCTGAACCCGTAGCCCGCCAGTACCGAGACGACCAGGATCACGAGCGTCGCGATGAGGGTCGTCGTGACGCTGTTGAACAGGGCATGTTTAAAGTCGCTCGGGTCCGAGGCGGCGCCGGACGCGTTCGAGCCGGGTGCCGGCTTTCCTTCGATGAAGGAACGGTATGCGGTGGTGTTCGGATGTGCGGGCAGCCAACGCGTCGGCACATGTTGCACGTCGGCCTGTGTCGAGAGACTCGTGACCACTCCCACCATCATGGGACCGAGTGACCACAGAACGATTGCGACGATGGCGATCATGCGAAGCACGCGCGAGCGATACCCGGCCCTCACCGGGTGACCCTGCGCAGTAGCAGTCCGAAGATGATCGCCAGCGATGCGCTCGCCACCGCGACCATCATGGCTAGGGCGATGCCGTGCGAGAAGTCGGCTTGGTTGAACGTCGTGTCGTACACCTGCATCAGCACCGAGCGCGTGTTGAGTGCCGTGCCGTTGAGTACGTAGACCTCGTCGAAGATGCTCATCGCGGCCAGCGTCCCGACGGTCAAGGCGATGACCAATGCGGGACGCAGGAGCGGCAGCGTGATGTGCCTGAACTGCCGGACGGCACTCGCCCCGTCCACGGCCGACGCGTCGTAGAGCTCTTCCGGGATGCTCTGCAGGCCAGCCAACAACACCAGACTGACGAGCGGGATCAGTCCCCAGACGTGCACAAGGCTGATGAAGAAGATGCCGAGGCGATCACTGGCGAGCCAGATGTGCGGCGTGTCGATGACATGAAGCGACATCAGCGCCCGGTTGAGCAAGCCGCTGTCGGGATCGAGGATCCGTCGCCACAACACGCCACTGACCACCGATGGCAACGCCCACGGGAGGATCAGGATCGCCAGTACCAGCCCGCGACCGCGGAAGGCACGTTGCAGCGTGACAGCCACGATCAGGCCACCGACGATCTCGAGGCTTACCGCGATCAGCAGGTAGAACAGGGTATGTATCGCAGCTGTCTTCGTGCCTGGGTCGGTGAAGACATCTCGGTAATTGCGCATCCCGACGTAGTGCGCGGGCGTCCCGGTGGCGACTCCCCCCGCCTGCAGACTCATCATGATCCCGCGGACGAGCGGGTAGCCGACCAGCGCGCCGGTGAGAAGCAGGGCCGGTAGGACCATCCCACGTCCCAGCCAGGACGCCCCGGCTGTTCGCTTGCGGCCGGCTCCGCGCGTGGGGCCGGCCGCCGTGACCTGGCGCGGTGCCAGGCCCGTCGCAGTCACCGGTTCGCGAGCTTCTTGGTGGCATCACTGAGCTGGGACAGGGCGGAGTCGACGCTGGTCCCGCCCTTGACGGCCGAGTTGATCAAACCTTGCGCCTTCGAGCTGAACGCGGCGTACCAGGTCGGCGCACCGTTCGGGAAGAGCGGCGTGAGGTGCTTGACCGCCTCGGCCACGATCGGGCCACCGTCGAGATCCCCGGTCTTGCTGAGGCTGGCGAGGGCCGCGGCGCTGCACGGCAGGAAGCCCGACTGCTTGTAGACCTGAAGCTGGATCGGCGTGGATTCCCACCACTTGATGAAGGCGACTGCCGCAGCCTTGTGCTTGGAGGTCGACGGGATGCCGAGGCCTTCTGGCAGGCCGAGGGTCGGGCCGGGGCCACTGATGCCGGGCATCAACGCGCCTTTGGCATTGGGAGCGATCTTCGACTGGGTCTTGTCGTTCGCGGTGACCAGGCTGCCGGGGCCGCTCGCCAGCGAGATGCTCGCCGCACCACCGGTGAACTTGTCCGACGCCGCGGTGTCATCGGAGGTAGCGGCGCCCGGATTGACCCAGCCGTTCTTCAGCGCATCGATCTCGAACTGCAACGCCTGATGCGCCGGGGACCCGGCATCGGCGAACACCGGTTTGTTGTCCTTGTCGAACAGCTGGCCGCCCATCGAGAGCGTCAGCAGGTACCACGGCGTGATGCCGCCCTCGGTCGCCCCCAACGCCACGCTCATCGGGTACTGCGTGACGTGCTTGGCCTTGAGCGTGTCCAGGGTCTGCCGCAGGGCGTCGAAAGTCGTCGGGAAGCTGGTCACACCTGCCTTATCGAACTGCGCACTGTTGTAGATCGGGAATCGCATGTCGTTGCTGTAGCACGCGGCGTACTGGTGATCATGGGTGGTGAAGATCTTGTTCGTCTGTCCGAGATCAGTGACGACCGAAGCGGGAAGTGACTTTTCCAGCGGCGTGTACCAGCCCGACCCGCCGAACTGGCCTACCCACGACCAGTCCATCTCGGTGACGTCGGCGATGTTGGTATTGGCGCTCGCCGCCACCACCAGCTTCTGGTGCAGCGCGTCGAACGACGTCACCTGGAATGAGAGATTGACGCCGGTCTGCTTGGTGAAGTCATCGAGAATGCTCTGCGGCACCTTGTACGGGAGCAGGACCGTGATCTTCTGCCCCTTGATCGGCGCCGAGGTGCTGATCGGCCCTGAGTTACCGGTGCTTCCCGACGAGCTGCACCCGGCGGCGAGCACGAGCAGGCCCACGGCAAGTCCGGACGTCACCCACCGAAGCCGTCGCATTTTCGTTCCCCCGAACCGTGCGGGCCCCGATGGCAACATGTCCCTACCTTCTCCCTAGCGCTTGCGAGAGATTGAGCGATCTCGGAACAATAGCTCACAATCGATCAGCCGAGAAGGCTCTGGGCGTGGCCATTCTCCGGGCCCGTCCTGCCAGGCCGACGACGACGTCCTTCGGGTCCCGGGAATCTAGGCTAGGCAGGCGACCATCGATCGTGATTGGATTCGCCCCAGTCGCTCAGGTTCGCGCAGAGGGGGGTCGTATGGGGGCAGCGCATCCGCTCGACCCGCTCACGGCGGCCGAGATCGCCCGAACGAGCGAGTTGATCCTGGGCGCCCCGTCCGTCGACATCGGTCCACGCACCCGCTTCATCTCGATCGAGCTGGCCGAACCCGCCAAGAAGACCGTCCAGGCGTGGCAGCCGGGTGACGACGAGTTGGCTCGCCGGGCGTTCGCAGTCCTGCTCGATCGAGACGCATTCGACGGGGCCGGTGCGACCTACGAAGTGACGGCGTCGCTGAGCGAGGGCGAGGTCACCTCCTGGCGGCTGGTCGAAGGGGTTCACCCCCTGGCCGATGTGGTCGAACTCGGCGCGGCCGAGGAATTGTTGCGGCTCGATCCCACCTTCCAGAGCGCGCTGGCCAAGCGCGGGGTGAGCGATTTCGACACCGTCCAGGTCGATGCCTGGCCGGCCGGGAACTTCGGACACCCCGACGAGGGGGGCCGGCGGCTCGCCCGTGGGGTCGCCTTCATCAGGCCGAAGGGTGAAGAAAATGAATGGGCGCACCCGGTCGACGGCGTGATCGGCTTCGTGGATCTCAACCGGCTAGAGGTGCTGCGCGTTGAGGACCACGGGGTTGTGCCGATTCCTGTGGAATCCGGCGACTTCGGCCGCGACGAGACCATGCGGACGGACTTGAAGCCGTTGGAGATAACGCAGCCTGAGGGCCCGAGCTACACGGTCGACGGCAACGTCGTCGAGTGGCAGCGCTGGCGCATCCACGTCGGCTTCACGCCGCGCGAGGGGCTGGTGCTCAACCAGATCGGCTACCGTGACGCGGGGCGGCTGCGCCCGATTCTGTATCGCGCGGCTATGTCGGAGATGGTGGTGCCCTACGGCGACCCCAGCCCGACCCACTACTTCAAGAACGCGTTCGACGCGGGAGAGAACGGCGTCGGTATCGCGACCGTGTCGCTGACCCTCGGCTGCGACTGCCTGGGCGAGATCCACTACTTCGACGCCACGATATGCGACGCGAGCGGGAAGCCAGTCACGATCAGCAATGCCATCTGCATGCACGAGGAGGACGTCGGTGTGCTGTGGCGCCACGTGCAATGGCGCACCGGCGA
>JBDTXT010000037.1:0-12053 GCA_040006035.1 Pseudonocardiales bacterium
CCGGCCGGCTCGGCCGAAAGACCGGAAAAGGCTTCCGCGATTACTCTTAATCCGCCGAGTTGTCGCCTTCGGCGCGACCGCGTCGCGGCGGCTTAATCGCGCTGGGGGTCCCCCCGCTTGCGCTGGAGCTCATCGCGTCTCGGTTACCTCTACTGCCCCTCGAGCCTAGGGTTCACGGTGTGCCCCGTCAGAACCGGCGCGCCCCGGGCGTGCAGCGCAGCCGCTCCGCCCCGCGCTACTGAGCGGTCGCGGCCGACGGCTCCGGGGCCGTCGGTGTCGCGGCCAGGGTGCGCTCGAGGGCGTCGCCAAGCATGTGGTGCAGTTCCTGCAGATGCCTGTGGGCCTCGTCGCGCTGCGTGTGCAGGTGCCGGACCTCGGCTGTCGCGTCGTCAACGAGCTGGCGTGCCGTCGCGTGCGCGTCACCGATCGTCCGGGCCGCGTCGGCGGCGGCGGCTGCGTGCTGCGCTGCAGAGGCGTTCGTCTCGGCGGTGCGGCGCTTGCGCAAGGTGAGCTCGAAGTCTTCCTCGGCCTGGGTCCGGTGGGCCAGGGACTCCGCATCACGCCGCTGACGCTCGGCCAGGGCCTTGGCGTCCAAGTGCTTGCGGGTGGCCTCGGATTCGGCCGTCACCCGGTCCTCCTCGGAGCGGGCCCGGTCGATGCTCACCGCGAGCAATGCCTCGACGTCGGCGCGGTGCTGCTCGGCCTCGGCCAGCCGGCGCTTGAACGTCTCGTCAGCCTCGGCGTGGCGCTGGGTCGCCTCCGCGACGATGTCTTCTGCCTCCGCTGCGGCGGCCGCTCGGGTCCGGGTCGCTGCCTCCGCCGCGCCGGCGCGCATCGCGGTGGCGTCGGTCTGCGCGTCGGTTCGGATCTTGGTCGCCTCGGTCTTGGCCGTCTCGAGCAATCTGCGGGAGCGCTCGTCGACGTTCTGAGGGGTGACGTCCTCGCTGGCGGCGCGCAGTTGCCGGCGCAACGACTCGATCTGCGCCCGGGTACTGGCCAGTTGGGCCGCGAGGTCGGCGCTGCGGCCGGCTATCGCGTCGCGTTCGGCCAGGGCGGCCTGCAGATCGTCGTCCTGCTGCGCGAGAAACCGGTCGACCTGGACTCTGTCGTAGCCGCGCATTGCGGTGGCAAAGCCGGGGTTGGCGTCATTAAGCATGGGAAGGACGTCCGAGGAATCATCCGTAGCCATGGGTCCCATCGTTGCATCCATGGGCGCGGCACCCCAACCCGACGGGCAGTCACATCATTTGTCGCGGAAGCGGTTGATCTCGTCGAGGAGCTTGGCGCGTAGATCCGGGTCGCCCACGCCGAGGCCCTCCTCAGGGGCCAGGCACAGCACGCCGACTTTGCCCTGGTGCAGGTTGCGGTGCACGTCGTAGGCAGCCTGTCCCGTGTCGGCGAGGGAGTAGACCTTTGACAGCGTCGGGTGGATCGCGCCCTTGCCAATGAGGCGGTTGGCCTCCCACGACTCGCGGTAGTTCGCGAAGTGTGAGCCCACGATTCGCTTGAGCGTCATCCAGAGGTAGCGGTTGTCATACTCGTGCCAGTAGCCCGACGTCGAGGCGCAGGTGACGATCGTCCCGCCGCGTTTGGCGACGTAGACGCTCGCGCCGAAGGTCTCTCGGCCGGGATGCTCGAAGACGATGTCGGGGTCGTCGCCGCCCGTGAGCTCGCGGATCTTCTTGCCCAGCCGTTTCCACTCCGACGGCTGCTGCACGCCGTCCTGCCAGAACTGGTAGTCCTCGGCACTGCGGTCGATGATGAACTCGGCGCCCATCGCGCGGCAGATTGCCGCCTTCTCGGGCGAGGAGACCACACAGATCGGGGTCGCGCCGCCATTGAGCGCGTATTGGGTCGCGTAGCCACCCAGGCCACCTGATGCCCCCCAGATCAACACGACGTCGCCCTGCTTCATGTTCGCTCCGTGGTGGCTGACGAGCTGGCGATAGGCCGTGGAGTTCACCAGGCCGGGCGCGGCGGCCTCCTCCCAGGTGAGGTGCGCCGCCTTGGGCATGAGCTGGTTGGACTTCACCAGCGCCAGCTCGGCCAGGCCGCCGAAGTTGGTCTCGAACCCCCAGATGCGCTGCTGTGGGTCCATCATCGTGTCGTCATGGCCCTGCGGGTCCTCGAGTTCCACCGACAGGCAGTGCGCCACGACCTGATCGCCGGGCTTCCACTTCGTGACTCCGGGGCCGACCCGAAGCACGACGCCGGCCAGGTCGGAGCCGACGACGTGGTAGGGCTGATCGTGCTTGCGTGCCAGGTCGGAGGACTTGCCGTAGCGCTTGAGGAACTCGAACGTCGAGACCGGCTCGAAGATCGACGTCCAGACGGTGTTGTAGTTGATCGCGCTGGCCATGACCGCGACGATCGCCTCGCCCGGGCCGAGCTCAGGGGTTGGTACGTCCTGCAGGTGCAGGCTCTTGCGGGGGTCCTTCTCGTTGGTGGGCAGGTCGCCGAACATGTCGACCTCGTCGGCGCGCACCACCATGGCCTGATATGTCTCGGGCACCGGCAGCTCGGCCAGCGCAGCCAGGTCGCCGCTCAGGATCGCGCTACGGATGTCGTCCACGAAAGGGCCTCCACGAGTGGGCGGTCGTCGGTGCTCGAGCGGTATGTTACCGGTCAGTAGCCATTGGTGCGGGCTGGACGAGTTCGATGAGCACGCCCCCGACGTCCTTGGGATGAACGAAATTCACCAGGCTGTCCGCGGTGCCGCGCCGGGCGGTGTCGTAAATGAGCCGTAGCCCTTTGACCCGCAGCTGGGCCGATACCGCTTCGACGTCCTCGACCGTGTAGGCCAACTGCTGCAGGCCGGGACCGTTGCGATCGATGAACTTGGCCATGATGGAGTCCTCGCTCAGCGGGGCCAGCAGCTGGATCCGGGTCGTCCCGTCCCCGACTTGCAGCATGGCCTCGCGCACGCCCTGCTCCTCGTTCGTTTCCTCGTGGACGCTGACGAACCCGAACATCTCGGCATAGAACGCGATGGCAGCGTCCAGATCGGGAACGGCTATGCCGACATGGTCGATCTTGGAGAACATGCTGGCGGCGGGCATCGGCCCATCCTCACAACTGAAAGCGCTTGGGGCGACCGGAGGTGCGCTGGTTCACACGCATGCCGATCGGGTGGCTGGCTAGAGTTGGGGTCCTACTAGGAGGAACACAATGGCTGGTTCGGTAATCGTCGATGGCGCGCGGACGCCGATGGGGCGCCTGCTCGGATCGCTCAAGGACTTCTCCGGAGCCGACCTCGGCGGGTTCGCGATCAAGGCGGCGCTCGAGCGCTCCGGGGTCGCGCCGGAACAGGTTCAATACGTGATCATGGGCCAGGTGCTGCAGGCCGGCGCCGGCCAGATCCCGGCTCGCCAGGCCGCCCACAAAGCTGGTATCCCGCTGAGCGTGCCGGCACTGACCGTCAACAAGGTCTGCCTGTCCGGCCTGGACGCGATCGCGCTGGCCGATCAGCTCATCCGCGCGGGCGAGTTCGACATCATCGTCGCCGGCGGCCAGGAGTCGATGACCAACGCACCGCACCTGCTGCCCAAGTCGCGATCGGGCTACAAGTACGGCTCCATCGAGGTCCTCGACGCGATGGCCTTCGACGGCCTCACCGACATCTTCGAGAACATCCCGATGGGGGAGTCGACCGAGAAGGTCAACGCCAAGCTCGGGATCGGCCGCGAAGAGCAGGACGAGTTCTCTGCCCGCTCCCACCAGCGCGCCGCAGTGGCCCAGAAGAACGGCGTGTTCGACGAGGAGATCACTCCCGTCCTGATCCCGCAGCGCAAGGGCGATCCCATCGAGTTTCGCGAGGATGAAGGCATCCGCGGCGACACCACCGCCGAGTCGTTGGGCAAGCTGCGCCCCGCTTTCACCAAGGACGGCACGATCACCGCCGGGTCGGCCTCACAGATCTCCGACGGCGCGTGCGCGGTCGTGGTCATGAGCAGGGCCAAGGCTGAGGAGCTCGGGCTGAGCTGGCTGGCCGAGATCGGCGCACACGGCAACGTCGCCGGCCCCGACAACTCGCTGCAGTCGCAGCCGTCCAACGCCATCTCCGACGCGCTGCGCAAAGAGAACCTCAGCATCTCCGACCTCGACCTCATCGAGATCAACGAGGCGTTTGCCGCGGTGGGCATCCAGTCTATGAAAGACCTCGGCGTCACCGACGACGTCGTGAACGTCAACGGGGGAGCCATCGCGCTCGGGCATCCGATCGGCATGTCAGGCGCCCGGCTGGCGCTCACCCTCGCCTACGAGCTCAAGCGGCGCGGCGGGGGAACCGGCGCCGCGGCGCTATGCGGCGGCGGCGGGCAGGGCGACGCGCTGATCCTGCACGTTCCCGCTGCCTCCTAACGTTCTCGATGACGGCACGTCGCCGCGGCGTCGATGTCGCTGATCTGGTGGAACGCGCGCGGGGCGCCGACGCCCGCGCGATCGCCCGGTTGATCTCGCTCGTCGAGCGTGGGGGTCTCCCCGGCAGTTCAGGCGTAGCCCCCGAGGGAGACTCGCGGGTGCTGCGCGAAGTGGCGGTCGCGCTCGCGCCGTACGGCGGTCACGCCCAGGTCGTCGGGTTGACCGGCTCGCCCGGCGTAGGCAAGTCGACGACCACCTCGGCCCTGGTGACGGCCCTGCGTGCCGAGAGCAAGCGGGTGGGGGTGCTGGCCGTCGACCCGTCCTCGCCGTTCTCCGGCGGCGCGCTGCTCGGCGACCGGGTGCGGATGCAGGATCACGCCACCGACGAGGGGGTGTTCATCCGCTCGATGGCCTCGCGAGGGCAGCTCGGCGGTCTGTCCGCCGCGGTGCCGCAGGCGCTGCGCGTCCTTGACGCCGCCCGGTGCGACGTCGTGCTGATCGAGACTGTCGGCGTTGGTCAGGCCGAGGTCGAGATCGCCTCGCTCGCCGACACGACCATGGTGCTGCTGGCGCCGGGGATGGGCGACGGCATCCAGGCGGCGAAGGCGGGCATCCTCGAGATCGCCGATGTGTTCGTCGTGAACAAGGCCGACCGCGACGGAGCGGATCAGGTGGCCCGCGATCTGCGCTACATGCAGTCACTCGGTGGTCGGCACTCTGACGCCGGGGCGTGGCGGCCGCCGATCGTCAAGACCGTCGCGTCCCGCTCCGAAGGAATCGACGACGTCGTGGCCGCGATCACCAAGCACCTGGACTGGATGCAGCGCCACGGCGAGCTCGGGCGCCGTCGCCGTGCGCGGGCGGCCAGCGAGATCGAGGCGATCGCGCTCGGCGAGGTACGGCAGCGCTTTGCTGGCGTGCACGGCTCCGCGGCGCTCGACGCTGCGGCCGCGCGTGTGGTGAGCGGCCAGAGCGATCCGTACTCCGCCGCCGACGAACTGGTCGCCTCTCTCTAACCAGTCGTGAGCGTGGTGCGCTCGGCCAGGGCGGGCAGCGCGGCGATGAAGTCGCGAGTCAGCCGCGCGGTTAGTTCAGGGTGCTCGAACTGCGGCACGTGCCCGCAGCTCTCGATCACGACGGACTGAGTCTGGGGCAGCGCCTCGGCGACGAACTGGCCGAAGCCGGCCGGCACCAGATTGTCGCGGTCGCCCCACAGGAACAGCGCGGGCGGTCGCAGTGTCGGCAGGCGGTCCCAGAACCCGCTCTCGCCAAAGGGTTCGTCGAGATAAACATGGCGCAGGGCGGAGAAGATCGCGAGGCGGTTGGCCCGGATGTTAAACACCCGGAGGAACTCGTCCATCGCCGCCTCGTACCAAGCATCGGCCAACCGGGTCGGGTCGGCGAACAGGCCGCGCAGGAATCGCATCGCAACGGTTCGGGGCACCTTGATCGGGAGCGCGGCGATCTCGTTGCGCACCAGTCGGACGAGCGGCACGAACTGGCGCAGCTTGCGGAAGGCAACGGCTGGGCACAGCAGTACCAGCCCGCGGATCTCGTCCGGTGAGATGAGCGCGGCCTCAAGGGCGGTGCGGCCGCCCAGGCTGTTGCCGACCAGGATCGCCGGCTCGGTGCAGGTCTGTTCGAGGAAGGCGAGCAGCCAGCCGCCGAGGAACTCGGCGCGGTGTGCATCACCCATCGCCTGCGTCCCGCCGTGCCCGGGCAGGTCTGGGGCGAGCACGTGGAAGTCGTGCGAGAGGGCAGCGATCAGCGGCAACATCGAGGCATTCGTCGCGCCGAGCCCGTGCACCAGCACGACCGGCGGCGCATCGACAGGCCCGGCTTCGAGGAAGAATGTCTCGATGCCGGCGGCATTTGTGGCGCGGGTGAAGGTGCGGGTGTGATCGGCACCATCGCCGGGGAACAAGCCGTCGAGCTGCAGTGCCAGCGCGAGATTGCCGCGCACGGTCAGGTCGCCGGCCAGGAACGCCTCGATGCCGCTGCGCGCGCCGGAGACCACGTCATCGAGCACGCGCAGTGACGCGCGCACCGTCGTCGTCGGGTTGGCGGGACCGCCGCGCTTGGCCAACGCCCGGCCGCGGTCGATTTCCACCGTCCAATTCGCCATCCCGCCCGCGGTGAACAACAGCGACGCGGTGGTGTCGGCAAGCAGCGGCGAGTAGGTGCCGAGCAGCCGCTCACGCAGCAACGGCAGCAGATCGTTGTCCGGCACGCTGCTCCCTCCGACTGCTTATCGTCCATCCGCGAAGAAGCCGGACATACGCGCGCAGGGGTACCCGCCGGTTACCTTGCCCGTAACATCGGCGACCCGCGCAGCTTCCAGATGCTGCTTTGACAAGGAGCGTAATCGTGGCGACCTTGGATCGCGATGGCGAGGTCTTCGTGCTGAACCTCGGCGACAGCGAGAACCGCTTCCACCCCGACTGGCTGGCCGAGGTTGGGCGGCACCTCGACACCGTCGCCTCCGCGGACGGCCCGCGGGCGCTCGTCACCTCAGCGACGGGCAAGTTCTTCTCCAACGGGCTCGATCTCGACTGGCTGAGCCAGCACACAGACGAGCTGGGCGGCTACGTCGGCGCGGTACACCACCTGTTCGAGCGCGTGCTCGCGCTGCCGGTGCCGACGGTGGCGGCGCTGCAGGGACACACCTTCGCCGGCGGCGCGATGCTGTCGCTGGCCCACGACTTTCGCGTCATGCGTGCCGATCGAGGCTACTTCTGCCTGCCCGAGGTGGATATCAACATCCCGTTCACCCGCGGGATGGCCGCGTTGATCCAGAGCAGGCTGTCGAAGAAGACCGCGCACGAGGCGATGACCACCGGGCGGCGCTATGGCGGCACGGACGCGCTGGCCGCGGGAGTCGTGGATGCGGTCGCGCACGAGGACGACGTGTTCGGCACGGCGCTCGAGATGGCCAAATCGTTGGTGGGTAAGGCGGGGCCCACGCTCGGCACGATCAAGTCGCGGATGTACGCGCCAGCGCTCGAGGTCTTGCGCGACACCACCGCGCCGCTCGATTGACGCGAATCAAGAACCGGCTAGACTGCCATATCCCGGACATTCCGGACTGGCATTACCAGAGCGCGGCGCCATCCGTCTACCCATGGAGAACCGATGAGAGTGCTGCCCACCCGGATCACCCGAGCCGAGTCCAGCCGGCCGCGACTGAGCGCCACGCTGCGCCGGACGCTGGCGATCGCCGTGGTCACGGCCAGCGCGCTGACCCTCGGTGCCTCGCCGGCGGCCGCCAGCAGTAGTTACCCGGTGACGCACACCCTGGCGGGCGGCCTGTTCAAGTCGTTGGATGATCCGTCGGCCTCGCCGGCTGGAGTTAACGTCGCGGGTTGCCAGCCCACGGCCGCGCACCCGCGCCCCGTCGTCCTCATCAACGGCACGTTCAGCAACATGATCGACGACTGGTCCGGGCTCGGGCCACGGTTGGCCAACCTGGGCTACTGCGTCTACGCCTCCTCGATCGGCGGTGACCCGCACTCGGTGATCCAGTCCTACGGCCCGGTAGTGGCATCGGCGCTGAAGATGAAGACGTTCATCGACAGCATCCTGTCCCGCACCGGTGCCACCCAGGTCGACCTGGTGGGGCACTCGCAGGGCGGCCTGATCGCGGAGTACTACGTCAAGCTCCTCGGCGGCGCCCCCAAGGTGCACACCGTGGTCGGCATCTCGCCGTCGACACACGGCACCACGCTCGACGGGCTCATCCTGCTGGCCCGGCTGTTCCCGGGCGCTAACGACCTAGTGGGCTCGGCCTGTCCGGCCTGCGTCGACCAGGAGATCGGTTCGACGGTGGTGCGGGCTGTGGGCAACGGACCGATCGCGCAGTCGGGCGTCAGGTACACCGTCATCGAGACGCTGAACGAAACGGTGGTGACCCCGGTGGGCTCGTCGTTCATCAGGGAGCCCGGCGTCAAGAACGTCTACCTGCAGAATTACTGCCCGTTCGACTGGACCGATCACGCGAGCCTGCCGTACAGCTATGGCGTATACGGCTTGGTGCGCAACGCTTTGGACCCGGCCCACGCCAGATCGGTCGGCTGCTTCTAGCCTGCGTCAGGCCGGTGTGGGTTCGGGTTTGGGCTCCGCTTCGTGCGCGGACTCCTGCACCTCGAGCAGCGACACCTCGTGCAGCGACTCCTCGTAGGCGCGGTGCCCACCGCGCAGCCCGAACAGGCGCTTGGACAGGAGCAGGTACAGCACCGCCGCGACGTTGACGATCAGGGCAGCGATCTTCAGCCAACTGTTCTTCTCGACGACCTCGTAGATTTCCAGTGGGATGAACAGTGAGGTCACCACGACCGCGACGTATTCGCCCCAGCGCTTGAGCGACCACAAGCCGATTCCCTCGACCACCTGCAGCGCACCGTAGAGCAGCAGGCCGAATGCAACGAGGTTCAGCGTCGAGGGTTTGGCGTTGAGTACCTTCTGGATCCCGTGAATGGTGCTGGAGTCCTGCACATTGAAATGGATCTGGTCGAAGAACGGCTTGAGTGCGGTCACGTCGCGGTCGAAGAGTTCCTGCAGGCTGACCTGGGTGGACTTCAGCCTGAAGACGGCCACGCCCAGCAGCGCGATGATCAGCCCGCGCACCCAGCGCTCGATCGCCAACGCCCGCAGGATGAACGCCGAACGCAGTGCCTTGCCCCGCAGCAGAACCGGCGCGTCGTCGGCCGGCCCGGTCCCGTGCGGCTCGCCCAGGACGTACGTGCCGCAGCGCAGGCAGCGCCAGGCGTCGCCGAGCGGGGTGTCGGCCTCGAGCTTGGCCCGGTAGACCGGTTCGATCGGCGCGTAGGTGATGTGCCCCTTGCGCGAGCAGGTCCTCAGATTCCAGTCCACGCGCGGCAGCCTATTGGGCAATCGAAATTGCTCATAGGCTGCTGTCGATTCCGGCCCAGGCCGTTCGTCGTCACTACGGACGGTCCGGGAGGCGGATCGACACGAGGGGAGACGAACCATGTCGCAGTACCTGATCCTGCTGTACGAGGACGAGGCCAGCTACGCAACCGCCGACGAGGCGACCATGAACGAGGTGTTGCAGGCACACAACATGTTCGCCGAGAACAATGGCAAGGCTCTGCAGGGCGGCAACGCCCTGCAGGACACCTCGACGGCCACCACCTTGCGCTCGGACGGGGCGGGCGGCTTCACCGTCACGGACGGCCCGTTCGTCGAGACGAAGGAGGCTCTCGGCGGTTACTACCTCATCGAGGCGGCTGACCTGGACGAGGCCATCGCCATCGCCAAGCAGGTGCCGGCGAAGTTCGGCGCCGTTGAGGTCCGGCCGATCATGGTGTTCAGCTGAACCAATCGGCTGCGGTGGCGGCCGCGGTGGTTGACGCGCACCGTCGTGAGTGGGCCTTCGTGCTCGCCGCGACAGTGCGCGTCACCCGCGACCTGAACATCGCCGAGGAGTGCGTGCAGGACGCCTACGCCCAGGCGCTGGCGGTCTGGCCCGAGTCCGGCGTGCCCACCAAGCCTGGCGCCTGGCTGACCACCGTCGCCCGACGCCGGGCACTCGATCTATTGCGCCGCGACGCCGTACTTCGCCGGGCACTGCCCTTGCTCGTCGAGGACGACGTCGCGCCGCCGATCGAACCCACCGACGCGATCCCGGACGACCGGCTGCGGCTCATCTGCACCTGCTGTCACCCCGCCTTGGCCCGTGACTCGCAGATCGCGCTCACCTTGCGGCTGCTGTGCGGGCTGACGACGGCTGAGGTGGCGAGAGCTTTCCTGGTGAGCGAACCGACGATGGCGGCCCGGTTGACCCGGGCAAAGAAGAAGATCGCGGCGGCGCGGATCCCGTACCGGATCCCGTCGGCGAGCCAACTGCCCGAGCGGGTGGGTTCCATCCTCGACGTCGTGCACCTCGTGTTCACGACCGGCCACACTGCTCCGGTCGGCGACGATCTGGTGCGCCGCGACCTAGTCGAGCGGTCGCTGGATCTGGCGCGCATGCTGCGCTCGCTGCTGCCCGACAACGCCGACGTCGCCGGCCTGCTCGCGCTCATCCTGCTGACTGATGCCCGCCGAGCCACCCGCACCGGGGCCGACGGGACCCTGTTGCGGTTGGCCGAGCAGGACCGCACCGCTTGGGACCGGGCCGCGATCGCCGAGGGCGTGGCCCTGGTGCACGAAGCCCTGCGGTCCCGGCCACCGGGCCGCTATGCGCTGCAGGCCGCCATCGCCGCGGTCCACGCCGAGGCGCCGTCGTGGGGCGCCACCGACTGGGCCGAGATCGTGGCGCTCTACAACGTGCTCGCCCAGATCTGGCCCTCGCCGGTCGTCGCGCTCAACCGGGCCGTCGCAATCGGCTTCGCCCGCGGACCAGCTGCGGGCCTGGCCGAGCTCGACACTCTCGCCGCCGAACCGCAGCTGGCGGGCTACGGCTACCTGCCGGCCGCGCGGGCCGACTTCCTGCAGCAACTCGGCCGCGGCGACGCGGCCCGGCTGGCCTACGAGGAGGCCCTGTTGTTGACCGAGAACGTCGTCGAGCGGAACTTCCTGCTGGACCGATTGGCCTCCCTCGGAGAGTGCCGGTCAGCGGAAGGCGTCTAGGCCCGTCAGTTGCTGGCCGAGCACCAAGGTGTGCACCTCGTGGGTGCCTTCGTAGGTGTAGACGGTCTCGAGGTTGACCGCGTGCCGCAGCACCGGGTACTCGGTGGTGATGCCGCTGCCGCCGAGGATCGAACGCGCCTCGCGACAGATGTCGAGCGCAGCCCGGACGTTGGCGAACTTGCCGAAGCTGATCTGGTGCGGCTTGACCCGGCCGGCGTCCTTCAGCTCACCCAGCCGCCGTGCGGTCAGCTGCATCTGCTGCAGCGACACCGCCATCTCGGCCAGCTTTCGCTGCGTCAGCTGGAAACCGGCGATCGGCTTGCCGAACTGGACGCGGCTGCCGGCGTAGTCGAGCGTCGAGGCCAGCGCGTCGCGGGCCGAACCGACGACGCCGCAGACGATTCCGAAACGTGCTTCGGTCAGGCAGCCCAGCGGGCCCTTGAGTCCCTGCGCTCCGGGCAGTTCGGCCGAGGCAGGCAGCCGTACGTCGTCGAAGATCAGCTCACTGGTGATCGAGGCCCGCAGCGAGATCTTGTGATGCACATCCTGGGTGCTGAACCCGCCCATCCCCTTCTCGACCAGAAAGCCGCGCACCCCTTCTTCGGTACGCGCCCAGACCACAGCGACGTCGGCGATCGAGCCGTTCGTGATCCACATCTTGCTGCCGTTGAGGATCCAGTCGTCGCCGTCGCGCCGGGCGCGGGTGCGCATCGACCCGGGGTCCGAGCCGGAGTCGGCCTCGGTCAGCCCGAAGCAGCCGATCGCCTCGCCCTTGGCCATCTCGGGCAGCCAGCGCCGCTTCTGCTCCTCGCTGCCGTAGGCGTAGATCGCGTACATGGCCAGGGACCCCTGCACGCTGACCAGCGAGCGCAGACCTGAGTCGACGGCCTCGATCTCGGCGCTGACCAGGCCGTACTGCGACGGTTTGGCGCCCTGGCAGCCATAACCGTGCAGGTGCATGCCCAGCACGCCCAGCGCGCCGAACTCCTGCGCGAGTTCACGTGCGGGCAGGGTGCCTTCCTCGAACCAGTCGCGGATGTGCGGGCGTAGCCGGTCGTCGGCGAACTTGCGCACGGTGTCGCGCAGCATGCGGTCCTCGTCGC
>JBDTXT010000038.1:0-11984 GCA_040006035.1 Pseudonocardiales bacterium
GCGTTCGCGACGCGACGGAAAGGTACTTCGATGTCACGACCGCTATCGCCCATGGTTACGGCGAGCTGAAGGATGCTGCCGGCATCGCCTGCATCGACAAGCCCGGTGTCGGCGGCATGGGCATCCACTACGTCAACGGTGACCTGGTCGGTGACCCGAACGAGAGGGCCCGCACCCCCGAGTTGCTGGTCTACGAACCACAGCGCAACGGACGACTGCGCCTGGTCGCGGTGGAGTACGTCGTGCTGAAGGCGGACTGGGAGGCGGCGGGACACACCACAGCGCCTTCGCTGTTCGGTCGGCAGTTCGAACTCATCCCGGCCGGTAATCGCTACGGCCTGCCGGACTTCTACGAACTGCATGCCTGGATCTGGAAGCACAACCCGCTAGGCATGTTCGCCGACTACAACCCGCGCGTCACCTGCGCCTACGCCTGACATCCATACCGGGGGACAGGGGCGGCTGGCCTGGTGCCGGCCGCCCTTGCCGCGGTTGATCATCCTGCAATAGCGCGGCCAGGACTGTGCTATCGCAGGATCATCGGCTGCGCGCGCCCTGCGTTACAGCGCAATTGGTGGTGGGAAGCCTGGCTATCGCCAGCAGGGTGCTGTGGTTATGTGACGTCCGAGGAGACGCCGGATGGGCAGGTTAGACCGGGTTCGGGTCGTGATTCCAGCCAAGGACGAGGAACAACTCCTGCCCCGATGCCTGGCCTCCGTGCTGGTCGCGGCACGACGTTGTCCTGTCCCCGTCGACGTGGTCGTCGTCCTGGACGACTGCAGCGACGGCTCAGCGTCGGTGGCGGCCGACTTCACCGACACGTACGCCGAATACCCGCACACGGCACTGCTGACCCGCAGCGTCACCGCCAACAACGTCGGCCACGCTCGGGCCTTGGGCATGCAGTTCGCCCTCGAGGACGCGCATGTCGCTGGCCTGTCGCTCGCGACGACCGACGCCGATTCCACCGTGCCCGCGCACTGGTTGTCCGCCCAACTCGACCATCTGCGCCAGGGGGCCAGTGTCGTCGTGGGCACGGTGCGCGTCGAGGATTGGGGCGAGCGCCCGGCCGACGTGCGTCGACGCGCGGAGGTCGAATACGTCGCGAACGGCCACTATCACGTTCATGGCGCGAATCTGTCTTTCACCGCGACCGCGTACCTGCTCTCGGGTGGGTTCGCGTCGCTGCGCTCAGCTGAGGACGTGGCCCTGGTCCACGCGTTCCAGCGGGCGGGGCAGACCTTGCTCTGGGCGACCGATATCGCCGTCACGACCTCCGGCCGCAGGGTCGGGCGGGCGCCGGCGGGCTTCGCCGGCTACCTCGACAGGCTTGAGGAGGACAGCGCCTGAGCCGGGTTTGGGGCCCACGGTGGGTGGGTACCTCGGTGCTGGCCGCAGCGACCGTCCGCCTGCCGACGCGCCGTGTGTGTCACAGACCGAAGGAGCCAGCATGCAGATCACCGCCGCTTTGGAACGATTCGTCGAGAGCATCGAACGTGCCGAGTTCCTCGACAAGCCGGCTGATGTCCTGGCCAAAGCGGTGAGCAAGGTATCGAAGGGCAAGGTCGAGGATCTGGCCAGCGGCACGCCGCTCGGACATCCCGTCCATCCGCTGCTGGTCGCCATCCCGATCGGGTCCTGGACGTCGGCCCTGTATCTCGACTTCACCCTGGGCGACAGGAGAGCGGCGCGACGGTTGATCGGGCTCGGGGTCCTCAGTGCGATTCCGGCGGCCTTCACCGGCGCCAACGACTGGGTGACGACCGTCGAGGGCGAGCGCCGCGTCGGTTTCGCGCACGCCTTGCTCAACGACGCCGCCATCGGCTTCTACGGCGCCAGTTGGCTGGCCCGCCGCCGTGGACAGCACCTGCGCGGCATCGGTCTCTCGCTGGTTGGTGCTGGTGTGCTCAGTGCCGCTGGCTGGCTGGGGGGTCATCTCGCGTACGCGCTCGGCGTGGGCGTCGACACCACTGCCTTCCAGCAGTTTCCAGAGGACTGGACCGACGTCGCGGAAGAGTCTGCGATATCCGGATCAGGCCTCACCGAAGGGGACGCGGGGGGAGTGCGCGTCCTGCTCGCCCGCCTCGACGCAGAGATTGTCGCGCTAGCTGATCGCTGCACGCACCGCGGGGCTCCGCTGCACGAAGGCACGGTCGCGGACGGCTGCGTCACCTGCCCGTGGCACCAGAGCGTCTTCGCGCTGGCCGACGGTGCGGTTGTCTCCGGTCCGGCTTCCCGGCCCCAGCCGGTAGCCGAGGTGCGGGTCGTCGATGGGCGCGTCCAGGTGCGCCGCTCGAACGAGCCCCGCAGCCTGCGCTCCAACCCGCACGGTCACTGAACGGCCAGGGCCAAACGCTCGAGGAAGTCATGAAAGCAGCGATGTGGCCTGGCGAGCGAATCAGCCTGGACGGAGTGCCGAAGGCCTGCGAGAACGTCCAGAAGAAAGGAGCTCGGCG
The DNA here is from genome assembly GCA_040006035.1 of Pseudonocardiales bacterium. Taxonomy (GTDB): domain Bacteria; phylum Actinomycetota; class Actinomycetes; order Mycobacteriales; family Jatrophihabitantaceae; genus QHCC01. Next base: position 2,457 of record JBDTXT010000038.1, read on the forward strand.
TGCTCAAGGCCGTCATGCAGCCATGAGCACCACCAGCCGGCTGTCCGGCGCGTTGATCGGTGTTGCGCTGATCCTCGTCCTCGGCGGCTGTACGCCGTCCGGCTCAAGCGATGCGGCCGCCGATGTCGCAGCGCAATTCGTCGACGCCATCTCCCGTCACGACGGCGGGCAGGCCTGCGACCTGCTCACCGCCAACGCCCGGAGTTCGGCCAGCGGGGCGACGGATACGCCATGCGCGCAGGCGGTTCTGAACGTGAAGGAGAACGGCATCGACGTTCAGGCCGTCCAGATCTGGGGCGACCGCGCGCAGGTCAAGGTCGGTACTGACGTCCTGTTCCTCGCTCACTACGACTCCGGTTGGCGGGTCAACGATGCGGGCTGCAAGCCGCAGCCCGATGCTGCGTACCAATGCGACGTAGGGGGCTGAGATGAAGGCGATGTTCTGGGGTGTCGCTGGGTTCGTCACGATCGGGCTGGCCTACCTCATCGTGATCGGCGCGATGCAACGATGAGCAGATCCGAGCCGGCCGGACGTCGCGGCTTCCTGCGCGACAACGGCCTGAGTCTGGCCTTCCTGGCGCTGTTGATCGGTGCCTTGATCGGCCAGGCCATCTCCGGGCTGGCGGCATTCAACGGCCAGCAGCGCGCCGACGGCGCCCAGCCTGTGTCGCTGGGGCAGTACCTGACGTCATCGAGTTTTGCTGTCGACGTGGCGGAGAACTGGCAGTCGGAATACCTGCAGTTCGCGCTCTACATCGTGGCGACTACCTGGTTGATCCAGCGCGGCTCGAGTGAATCGAAGGAGGCGGCGGACGTCGGACTCGGTTCGGAGAAGGCACAAAAGATCGGTCGCTACGCGACGGCGAAGTCTCCATCCTGGGCCCGCGCCGGCGGGTGGCGCACGGCGCTGTACAGCCGCTCACTCGGGACGATCATGGCGTTCTTCTTCCTCATGTCGATGGTGGCGCAGTCGATTGCCGGCCGGGCGGCTTTCAATCAGGAATTGTGCTCGGGCGGCGGCAGGACGCGTTCACCTGGTGGGGCTACGTGACATCCTCGGATTTCTGGAACCGCACCCTGCAGAACTGGCAGTCGGAGTTCCTCGCTGTCGCGTCGATGGCGGTGTTCGCCATCTATCTGCGACAACGAGGGTCGCCGGAATCGAAGCTGGTCGGAGCACCCCATGAGGCGACGGGCGAGGACAGTTGACCACGTGCGCAAACAACAGGCCGCTCTTGGCAGCGCGATGTTCTTCCTCGTTGCCCCCTGCGTCGTGGCCGGCCTCGTGCCGTGGTGGATCACCGGCTGGTCACCCCCTGACCTGCCGTTCTGGCTCGGCGCGTCGACGATTGTCGTCGGTTTCGGGCTGATGGTCGGCGGAGTGGTGCTGCTCGTCCGGGCCTTCGCGCGATTCGTCAACGAAGGTCGCGGCACGCCGGCGCCGGTGGCCCCCACCGAACGGCTCGTCGTCGGCGGCGAGTACCGCTTCGTCCGCAACCCCATGTACGTGGGCGTCGAGGCGATAATCCTCGGCCAAGCGGCGTTGTTCTGGTCTGCGCCACTGGTGCTGTATTCGCTGGTGAGCTGGCTCGGCATGGCAGCGTTCGTGCGCTGGTATGAGGAGCCCGTTTTGCGCAGCCGGTACGGCGTCGAGTACGACACTTACCGCAGGGCGGTGCGCGGCTGGTGGCCCAGGCTGCGTCCCTGGGATCCGTCGCGTGCCGCGGGGACGAACAGCTAACGGACGGTCCGCCCACCAAGGAGAACTATGACGAAGCATGTTCTGGTCACCGGAGCGTCCGGGTTCGTAGGCTCCCGGCTCGCCGAGGCGTTGGTAGCGGACGGTCACCGGGTGCGGGCGATGACGCGCCGACCTGATGGGTACGACGGCGCGGGTGAGCCGATGGCTGGAGACGTGGACGATCCCGCCAGCCTGGGCGCGGTACTCACCGGGATCGATGTCGCCTACTACCTGGTGCATTCCCTCGGTTCGGATGACTTCGAGCGCCGCGACGCCGACGCGGCGCGGGCCTTCGGCGTCGCGGCCGCCGAAGCCGGGGTCGACCGCATCATCTACCTGGGCGGCCTGGGTGATGACGACGGCACGCTGTCCGCCCACCTGCGCTCGCGGCGCGAGGTCGAAGCTCTGCTCGGCAGCGGCGGAGTTCCGGTTACCGTCCTGCGTGCCGCCGTCGTGATCGGGCACGGCGGCATTTCGTGGGAGCTCACCCGTCAACTGGTCGATCATCTGCCGTTGATGGTCGCGCCGCGGTGGGTGAACACTCGCACCCAACCCATCGCGCTGCCCGACGTCATCCGCTATCTCGTGGGCGTGCTCGAAGCCCCGGAGGCCGCCGGGACGGTCTACGACGTCGGCGGCCCCGAGATCGTGCGCTACGTCGACATGCTCAAGGTCGTCGCCCGCGTCCAGAACCGGCGTTGGCTGCCGGTCGTCACGCTGCCATTGCTGACTCCCCAGCTCTCGTCGATGTGGCTCGCACTGGTCACCGACGTGGATGTCCCGACCGCGCGCAATCTCGTCGACTCGATGACGAACGAGGTCATCGTGCGCGACGACGCGATCCGAGAGCTGGTGCCCGGCGAGCCGATGGGCTACGAGGACGCGGTCCGGCTGGCCCTGGACGACCGGCGTGCGGCGAACGCGGCCGAATGAGCAGGTTGCCCGCACACCTGCAGCGACTCCTCGGTCCCGCCCTGCTCGACACCGCGCCCGTCGATCCGAGCGAGCCGACCGCGGCAGTTCACCGTCGACGCGCGGTCGTCGTCGCCACCCTCGTCGTCGGCGCCACCCTGCTCGGGTTCTCGCTGTCCACCCGGCCCGGCGACCCGGCGTTCTATTGGCTCACAACTGCGCTGGCGGCGACGTGGACTCTCGGCGGCGTGCTGTCGGGCCCATTGCATCTTGGCCGGATCAGGTTCCGCAACGAACTGCGCCGCCCGATCGTCACGCCGATCCTGCTGGGGCTCGCCGCGGCGGCGGCGTTCGTAGTCGGCGCTCTGGTCATCCGCGACATCGCGGCTCTGCGCGCCTTCATCGACGACGTGCTCGAGCATGCCCGGCGGGGCTCGCTTGCGCTCGTCCTCGTCGTCACCGTGCTCAACGGCGTGGCCGAGGAGGTCTTCTTCCGCGGGGCGCTGTTCGCCGCCGTCGGCCGGCACCGCCCCGTTCTCATCTCGAGCGTGATCTACACCCTCACCACACTTGCCACGGCCAACCCGATGCTGACCTTTGCCGCCGCAGCGCTGGGCACGATTCTGGGGTTGCAACGCCGGGCCTCGGGCGGCATCCTCGCGCCGATCCTCACCCACGTCACGTGGTCGAGCGCGATGCTCTTCGTCCTGCCGCCACTCCTGCGCTGACTCGCGACGGGCCGACAACTCGATTGCGCAACGATCAACACCAACCGAGACGGCCGGCCGTACGCTGCAGCCGGGCCGGTCACCGTCATCCGACGTGGCCCGGGAGGTTTCATGATGCGTGTGCGTGCTCGACTGCGCTCGCTGTTCGTCGCGACCCTCCTGCTCGCCGGCCTGCCCGTGGTGGCCGTCGGCGCCACGGCTGCCCGCGCGGCCACCGGTTGCCCGGCCGCGCCCTATGGCGTCAGCCGGATCGCTCCGGGCGCCGGCAAGACGGTCGCCCTGACCTTCGACGACGGCCCGGGCCGCGACACCGGCCGGATGATGGCCGTCCTCGCCTCGCGGCACGTCACCGCGACCTTCTTCAATCTCGGGATCGACGAGGCTCGCGACCCGGCAGCGGTCCGCGCCGAGGCTGCCGCCGGCTACGCACTGGGTGGTCACACGTGGGATCACCGCAGCTTGCCGACCCTCGACGCGGCCGGGCAGGCCAGCGAGATCGACCGCGAGCGAAGCCAGCAAGCTGCCATCACCGGGCGCTACCCGTGCCTGTTCCGGCCGCCCTACGGTAACTACAACGCCACGACCCTGACCCTCGCACAGCAGCGCGGCATGCGGGTCTGGAACTGGTCGGTCGACACGGAGGACTGGAAGGCCCAAGGCTCAGGCAGCGGATACTGGATCGATCGCATCAGTTCGCGCGCCAAGGCAGGCGGCGCTCAGGCGCATCCGGTGATCCTGTTCCACAACCAGCCGGGCGGCAATCCCGCCACGGTCGCGGCGCTGCCGGGAATCATCGACTACTACCGCGCGCGCGGCTACCTGTTCGTCGACCTGTACGGCCGTACCGGGTTGCCCGCACCCACCGTCCGCGGTGTGTCCCCGGTCTCGGGCCGCACCGCCGGCGGTGAGCGGGTGCTCGTGACCGGCACCGGCTTCACCCAGGTCACCGCGGTGCACTTCGGTGGTGCCACCGGGAGTTACGTACACGTCGTCTCCGCGACGCTGCTCGCCGTCACCAGCCCGCGACACGCGGCCGGGATCGTGAACATGCAGGTCGTGACCACGCACGGGGCGTCAAGTCTCAGCACCCTTGACCACTACACGTACGTGGCTCCGCCGACGGTCAGCAGCATCAGCCCTGCGGGCGGACCAGCCGCCGGCGGCACCCGGGTGGTCGTGACGGGCACCAACTTCATCCACGTCACCGCCGTGCGATTCGGTCCGTCCAACGGTCGATACCTCCGCGTCCTGTCGCGGACGTCGCTGCTCATCACCTCGCCCGCGCGGTCCGCGGGCCTGGTCGATCTGCGGGTGGCGACCCGTTACGGGTGGTCAGCAGTGAGCACTGCCGACCGCTTCAGATTCAGCTGAGCGCCGGGGTTCAGCCGTCCCAGCGGAGGTAGAGCAACGTCGCATCGTCGTGAAGCCGGGTGGCGGCATGGCTCAGGGTTGAGCGCACGAGGCGACGGACGACCTCCTGCGGGCGGCCGCCGCTGAGATGCTCGCGGGCGAGCAGGTCGCGCAGGCGCTCTTCGCCGAACAGCTCGCCGTCGACGGCGCGCGCCTCCACGACACCGTCGGTGTAGAGCAGCACACCGTCACCAGGCTCGAGATCCACCGTGACCAGGTCACCGACGACAGAGGCCAGCGAGCCCAACCCGAGGGGGAGGGCCGGGACGATTTCCATCTCGTCCAGCGTGCTGCCGCGACGGACGACGATCGGCTGTGGGTGTCCGCACGAGATCCAGGTCAGCTGTCCGGCGGCGATGTCGAAGCGCGCCAGCATGCCTGTCGCGAAGGGCGCGGATCCGCCGCAAGTAAGCACGGCACTGTCGATCGTCTCGACCAGCTGACGAAGATCCTCGCCGTCACGACGACCGTGCCGGTAGGCGCCCATGAGCAGCGAGGCCAGGACTGAACTGGCGACGCCGTGCCCGACGGCGTCGAACACCGCCAGATCGAGGATCCCGTCGTTGTAGGCGTAGTCGAAACAGTCGCCGCCGACTTCGTAGGCAGGCTCGAGTAGGCCCGCAACCGTTGTGGTGGCGGCGCTGAAGGACAACGGCGGCAGCAGCGACCACTGCATCTCTGCTGCCAGGTCCATGTTCTGGCGGCGCCGCATCAGATGCGGAAGATCGGTGTATTGCGCGCTCGTGACGACGAGATGCGCGGCGACGAGCCCTAGTTCAGTGCACAACGATTCGACGTCGTCATTCCACGTCGGCAGGGTCATCGACAGAACGCCGAGCTGGTTGGTGCGCTCGGTCACCGGAACCCAGACGTGCCAGCCGTCGTCGCGCTCGGACGCCATGGGCTCGCCGGAGGCGAATGCCCGCCCCGCCATCGAGCCGTCCACTGCGGCTTGCTCTGGTTGCACGCCGTGCGGCAGCTCGTCCGGGTGCGGCATGAGCGCGACGTGCGCATAGTCGACCAGGTAGAGGACCACGTCCGTGCCACCGAGGCCGGCCACCGCCAGGGCGAGGGTCTCGACGAGCTCGTCCGGCGGGGCGGACTGGTTGGCGCGCAGGATCGCTCCGATCGGGCGGTCGCCCGCATCGAACACCGTCACGTCGTCTCCAGTCAGCCCCACGGCCGCCGAGCGGCGGCCGAGAACAGGCTAGCCCGCTCGATCTGGCTTGGGTCTGACGTGCCCTGGGCAGGATCATCGCGTGCCCGAACTTCCCGAGGTGGATTCCGCGCGGGCGGTGATCGCGCGCACCGTGCTCAATCAGCGCGTCGTGTCCGTCGAGGACGTCGACACCTACGTCTGCCGGCCGCACAGTACCGAGGAGTTCCAATCGGCCATGGTGGGCCGGCGGATCGTCAGCGTGAATCGTCGCGGCAAGCTCATTTGGTGCGAGCTGTCTGCGCTGCCCGGGGAGGGAGTCGTCGGTCCTCAGCTCGGCCTGCACCTCGGGATGGGCGGGCGCATAGTCGTCACCGACGCCAACGCTCGGGTCGTCCCGGAGGGTGACTCGACCCATGGGCTGGCCGGCGAGCATCAGCAGCAGCGGTGGGACCGCTTCACCGTGCATTTCGGATCCGGCCTGTCCCTGCGGTTGGTCGACAAGCGTCGGTTTGGACGAGTGCGCCTGAACCCGCCCGTCGATGCGCTCGGCCCCGACGCGCTGGATGTCGGTCTGGTCGAGTTCCGTCGGCTGCTGGCGCGCGGGACGACGACGATCAAGGCGCGACTGCTCGACCAGTCGGTGCTGGCCGGGATCGGCAACCTGCTCGCCGACGAGTTGCTGTGGCAGAGCAGGATCTCGCCCGCCAAGCGGGTTCACCGGCTCAGCCCGGACGAGGTCAGGGACCTGCATCGCGCCATGCGCAAGGCGGTGCGTCACTCGATTGCAGCCGGCGGATCGCACACGGGCCGGGTTATCGCGGCTCGGCATGAAGGCGGCGTCTGCCCCCGCTGCGGTGCGCCGATGCGGCACGGGACGGTGGGCGGGCGCTCGACCTGGTGGTGCGAGCGCGAGCAGGATGGTGAGCATGGTTAAGGGGAATCTGTCGGAGTACCGGCGTAAGCGCGACGCCACCAAGACCTCCGAGCCGGTGCCGGGAGCGGCCCCCAATCGGCGCAAGAAGACGTCCGGCGACGCGTTCGTGGTGCAGGAGCACCACGCCAGCGCACTGCATTGGGACTTTCGGTTGGAACGCGAGGGAGTGCTTGTGTCGTGGGCGGTGCCCAAGGGGTTGCCGCCCGATCCGAAGGTCAACCACCTGGCGGTGCAGACCGAGGACCATCCCCTCGAGTACGCGACGTACGAGGGGACGATCGCGGCCGGCGAGTACGGCGGCGGCACCGTCATGATCTGGGACCACGGCACCTACGACCTGGAGAAATGGACCGAGCGCGAGGTCAAGGTCGTCCTGCACGGCAAACGAGTGCAAGGACGGTTCGTGCTCTTCAAGACGGGCAAGAACTGGATGATTCACCGTATGGACGCCCCGGCTAAGCCCGGTTGGCAGCGGTTGCCGGCACTCGTCAAGCCGATGCTCGCGACCCCCGGCACCTTGCCAACGCCGGCGGAGGAGCAGGGCTGGGCGTACGAGATGAAGTGGGACGGCGTCCGGGCCGTCGTCTATGTCGACGGCGGCCGGGTCCGTGCCATGTCGCGCAACGACATCGACATGACAGTGAGCTATCCGGAGCTTCGGGCGCTGGGTCTGGCGCTCGGCACCACGCAGGTGGTCCTCGACGGCGAACTCGTCGCCTTCGACGCGCGGGGCCGGCCGAGCTTCTCGACCTTGCAGCAGCGCATGCAGGTGGCCGGCCCAGCCGCGGCCCGCCGGTTGGCCACCCAAGTACCGGTCGTCTACGTGATCTTCGACCTGCTGCACCTGGACGGCCGCTCGTTGCTGCGCGAACCCTACGACGTGCGCCGTGAAGAGTTGGACGAGCTCTCGCTTGGCGGCGACTCGTGGCAGGTCTCGCCGGTGTTCGCCGGTCCGGGCGCGGACATCCTGGCCGCCAGCAAGGAGCAGGGCATGGAGGGTGTTCTGGCCAAGCGCCGCGACTCGAACTACGAACCGGGCAAGCGGACGAAGGCTTGGCTCAAGATCAAGCACGTCCGGATGCAGGAAGTCGTGATCGGTGGGTGGCGGCCAGGCAAAGGGCGCCGCGCTGGCAAGATCGGCTCGCTCATCCTCGGCGTTCCCGAGAACCGCAAGCTGCGCTACGTCGGGCAGGTGGGCACCGGCTTCACCGAGGCATTGCTGGCCGATCTCGGTGCGCGGCTGGCCCGTCTGGAGCGCAAGTCGTCGCCCTTCGCCACCGAGCTGCCCAGCGCGGTCCGCCGCGATGCGCACTGGGTGTCGCCCAAGCTGGTGGGCGAGCTCGCGTTCACCGAGTGGACGCCGGACGCCTTGCTTCGGCATCCGTCCTGGCGGGGGTTGCGGCCGGACAGGTCACCTGCCGACGTGCGACCGGAGTGACCTAGCGACGCTTGCGAGGCGAGCTATGACACGCCTGCTGAGCCTTGCTGCCCGCGAGCACGCCAGCGTCCGGCACGATGAGACGATGCCGGGCGACGATGCGCTGCGCGACGCGATCGATGAGCTGTATTCCGCCGACCCCGAAGAGTTCGTCAAACGGCGAGGTGCGCTGGCCGGCCAGGCCCGTGCGGCGGGCGATCCGACGTCGGCCACCGCGATCACCGCTCTGCGGCGCCCAACGAAGGCGGCGTGGATCGTCAACCGGCTGGTACGGGCCGATCCCGACGTGGCCGGCGAGCTGGCCGAGCTGGCCAAGAAGCTGCGCGACGCGCAGCGAACCCTCGATGGCACCAAGCTGCGCGAGCTGACTCAGCAACGTCGCAAGGCGATCGACAAGGCGATCCGGCAGGCGTTCAAGGTCAGCGGGCAGGCGGAGTCGGCCGCGTCGTTGCGTCAGGAGGTGGCCTCGACGCTGGAGGCTGCCCTGGCTGACCCGTCGGTGGCCGAGCAGTTGGGCACCGGGACTCTCGTGCGCGCGGCCGAGTGGAGCGGGTTCGGCGATGCGACGCCGACCTTGAGCGCGGTGCCACCACTGCGGGCACTGAGCTCCCAGGGGCGTGCGAAGGCGAGCGCGAAGGCTGGCGCCAAGGCCGACGGGCGAGCCCCGGCCACCTCGAGGCGGGCCGCGCCGACGGAGTCGGGTGCCCAGGGGCGGCGCACGGAGCGGATCGCGCAGGCCGAGCAGGCTTTCACGCAGGCGGGCGAGGTGCTGGAGGCTGCCGCCTCGGCCGAGCGGGAGCAGGACGAGAACGTGCGACTGCGCAAGGAGCAGTTGGCCGACGCCGCCCGGCGCCTGGACGAAGTGAGGTTGGCGACGCGGCACGCCAGGGCCAAGCACCGTGATGCGCAGCGCAGGCTGGAGCGGCTGACCAAGTAACCCGACGCTCCACTTTCCGTTGAATGGGAGCGTCGGCGACGATCGGCCGCCCGATGCTGTCGGCGACAACTGAGGCGGGCCGCCGCGGGGACCGCGCCCGATTCACTCAGCGGCTAGGGGCCGGCGGATGCGGAAGGGCTCCCCGTGGATGTGGCGTTGATCCCGCCGGGCGGTGCGGTGGTACTGGCCGAGGCCGAGGCCGACGCCGACGCCGACGGCGATGTGACGGTGGTGGAACTCGCGGCGGTGGTGCTCGGTGCGGCGCTGGT
>JBDTXT010000039.1:0-11791 GCA_040006035.1 Pseudonocardiales bacterium
GGGAGCGGCGAGCCAAGGGGTGTGGCGCCAGCCCGGCGTCACCGAACCCGGCGTCGTGCTCTACAGCCAGCCGTGCGGCTGACTCGCTCAGCCCGGCCCGTACAACGGGGGCGGCAACACGTAGCTGCCGAGTGAGTCCGACTTCATAGCCGCCCACAGTCTGGGGCCCTCGTCGGCGTCCAGGTACACCACACTGGCCGAGCCCTCTGTCCCCGTGCCGGTGACCGGGACCGTGTAGTAGTGCGCCCCCGAGCCGAGGCCGCGCAGTTTGCGCGCGAGAGTCAGCAACTTGGCGCCGCTGAGCCCGCTGTCGACGCTGATCGACTTGGTGAACGCCTGCAGGAAGTTCTTCAGGCTCAACGGATCAGTGAGCAAGCCCCTGTTGCCGGCCTTGCTCATCAATGCCTGGAGGAACTGATGCTGGTGCTTGATCCGATCGAAGTCGCCGCCGCGTAGGCCGTAGCGCTGGCGGACGTACAACAGCCCCGTCATGCCGTCAAGATGCTGCGGGCCGGCGTGCCATTGAATGTTGTTCGCGCTGTCGTAGGAGTCGACGGGCACGGTGACGTCCACTCCGCCGACGGCGTCGGTCATGGACTTGAAGCCGGCGAAGTCCACCTCGAGGTAGTGATCGACGCGCACGCCGGTGAGCTGCTCGATCGTCTGGCGCAGCAGACGTGGTCCGCCGAAGGCGAGCGCCGCGTTGATCTTGTCGTTACCGTGGCCTGGAATCGGCACCCACGAATCGCGCGGGATAGAAACCAGGTAGGCCGCCTTCCCGTCGGCGGGCAGGTGCACCAGCATCAGCGTGTCCGAGCGCTGCCCGATCGGGCTGACGCTGTTGGGATTCCCGCCCGTACCGGTGGTCTGCGTGGGCGCCCGGCTGTCGGTGCCGACGAGGATGAAGTTCTCTGCCTTGCCCGCCTTGCCCGTGGGCTTGGCCGGACGGTGCTCACCCGGGACGGCGGCGAAGACATTCGGGATGCGCTTGACATTGTGGTCGAACTTGTACGCGTAATAGCCCACCACGCCGGCCAGCGTGAGGGTGATGACCAGTACGGACACGCCGAGGATGATCAGCGTCTTGATGACCCGCCGCCGGCGCCGACGCCGGGGGTCGACGACTTCGCTCTCTTCTTCCTCTTGTTCTGCTGCCCCGGGAAGAAGCGAGCCCTCCGTCGTGGAATCGGTCTCCGACATGCACCAGCCCTTCGTGAACGTTGACGGAGGGTAACCCGAGCGCCTGGGTGGCAGCTATTCGCCGCCGCGTAGGCCAGGCCGCAGCCTTATGCAAACTAGTCGTTACTGCGCTTCTCGGGACGCCGCCTCCTGCGGGGATCTTCTCTGATTGCGCGAGGCAGGTAGCGGGCGGATCTGGCGGTGCGTAGGTCGCGCCGCTGTGTGCGGCTGGCCGAGCGGATGTCGCCCATCCGGCGCGGGCGATGGCCGTGGCGCTGGTCGTGGCGATCGGCGACGCGCAAGAGAATGACGAGCAGGACCACTACCACGCCTATGATCGCGAGAACCACCCTCCGAATGGTGCCATGAATGTGGGCTCCGTGCGTCGATCGCTGCTTCGGCCCCGGCGCGGTCAGTCCGTCTGCAGGAGCCGGTGGTCCGGGTGCAGCGAGGCCGAGAACTCGATGAGGATGAACTCGTTGTCATCGGCGGCGAGCGGACCCATGCGGTCGTTTGTCTTGCTCCGCGACCGGCCGTTGGAGAACGGGTAGTTGTTGTCGTTCGCCACGATGATGCTGTGGTCATTGACGACGTGGACGGCCTCGATGGTGTTGAACGGGAAGCGGAAGAAGTCACCGTCGCCGCCCAGCTTGTTAGGGTCCGGCACGGCCATGAGGTCGGCAAGGGGTTGCTTGTCAACGTAGCCACCACGCCGGTCAGCACCCTTGGTGTCAAGGACGTACACCTTCTTCATCCGCGGCGTAGCTAGACCGTCGCCGTTGCTGTCGCGTTCCACCATGAGGAAGCGGTGGCCGTCGAGTGAGGTCAGTTCCGCGGCGCTCTCGCCGCCGGTCCCGGTGGGTGCGACGGCGTTGGGGTAGGCCCGCGTGCCGTCAGACAGCCGCAGCGTGCTCAGGTCCACCTTGGCCCCGGGGAACTCCAGTCGCACCTTGCGCACCTCGCCGGTGAAACGCCGGTGTTCGATGTCGAAGGTGGCGATCCGCAGGTCCTGCGGGCTGTCCTGACCCACGGCACCCTCGGTCATCGCGTACAGGTGCGTGCGGTCCGGGCTGATAGCGAGATCCTCGAATCCGCGGCTCGACCCGACATTCGGCTCCTCGCCACCCAGCACGTCCAGGGTCGGGTTCTGCGGCGCCTTGACGTGCGGGTACGCGATCGGGGCGTCGAGCAGGCGGCCGTGCCGGTCGGTGTGCAACAGGAACGGGCCGAACTCGTCGCCGATCCAGAAGGTGCCGTCACGACCGATCTCCATCGACTCCGGGTCGAAGTCGAAGCCGGTGAGCAGCCGGGCCGATGGGTCGGTGCCGCACGCCGGCGGCGGCGTAGCCGGCAACGTGTTGAACGACAGAGGCGGCAGCGGCGAGCCATGAGTCGGATCGCACACCGTCTGCCACGGCACCTTTCTGGCCGGGTCGCTGAGCAACACGGTATCGAGAACCGAAGGGCCGGCAGCATTGCCAAATCCCGGGTTGATCTTGTAGATGGCGAGCTGCCAGTCGGCCGATGTGTCGCGGGCGCCATAGCCGTTGTCGGCCAACGCCCACCACGCGCCATGGCCGGCGGGCACCAAGGCGCTGATGCCCTGGACGGGCTGGTTCGCGAAGACCGGGCCGGTGTCGGGGGCCGGCACACCGTTCGCTCGGGCGTCGGCGCGGTTCGCGGCGGTGAAGAACGCGCCGGACGGCGGCGAACCGGCTCGCACCGTCGCGGACGCCAGCACGCTGCGCCCAGCCAGTTGGGCCTGTTGGTGCGAGGCCGGGCGCGGGTCTGCGTGACTCACCACGCTGCCGATCAAGACGCCCGCCACACCGGCGGCAAGCACAGCCATTGCTGTTTTCATGACGAACCCCTTTGGACGGCAGATTTATGGTTCACCCTAATAGCGGCTTATGCCCGGCGGTACAGGTGGCGGCAATGACTCGCCCTGCCCGACATGGACCCCGAGCAGACGAATCTCTGAACGACCGGGCGCGACCACACTGGAGGCGGGACCGCAATGACTGACGAGGGCAGCTGGAGCACTCTCAGCCGCCCAGCTCGACCCGGGTCGCGATGCGGGGGTAGTCGAGGACCAGTCCAGCATCGTCATAGACAACGGTGCACGCGAAGTCGAACGCGGGGGCTGCATATTCGTAGCGTTGACCGGCGTCGGTGTCGTGCTCGCGTGAGTAGGTCTGCTCCAGCCGGCTGACACTGAGGTCGACGGCTCGAATGTAGGCGGCCGGTGCGTCCGCGCGGGAGCCAACAGGGACGCCGAGGCGATGGATCGGAAAGGCGTTCGTGAGCGCCGAGGATTCCAGGTCTACATCTAGGCAGCCGTCCAGGTGCGGTGCGGCAATGCCGTCGACCTGCCAGCGGCCCAGCCCATCGGCTGCCAAGCGGGTGGATCGGGTCCCGGACGCCGAGTGCCCGGAGACGACCGCGGTGCGGGTAACCCAGTCGCGATCGAGGTAGATCTCGTAACCGACCAGCCATGCTTGGCCGCTCTCGACCGCGGTGGTGTGGCCCGCGATCCGGTAGCCCTCATCGACGGTATGGAAGAACACGACCTCGAAGCCTGATCGTGACCCGTGATGTAGCCACGCGGCGCTCGCCGGCAGAGGATGGAAATCCATCCATGCAGGCTGCCATGGGCAGCCACCTCAGTGGTACCTAGTGAAAGGCAGCACGGGATGCCGGCGATTTGTGCGGACGAGCACCTGATCGCCGAGATCAGGCAGGCGTTGCGCTCGGCCGCCGACCCGCAGCGGGCACCGGGGATGCAGGAATATATGAAGTCGGCTATGCCCTATCTCGGTGTGCGCGTACCGCAAGTGCGCGCGATCGTGCACGCAGCCGCGCGGGAGCGACCGCCGCCGTCGATCGGTGCCTTGCGCGACACGACCCTGGTGCTGTGGCGTGGTGCGTCGCACCGTGAGGAGCGCTACGCGGCGACGGCGCTGACGGATGTGGTGGCGGCGCGCAGATTGCGAGCACCGGAGCTGATCACCTTGCACGAGGAGTTGATTGTCACCGGCGCCTGGTGGGATCACGTCGATGAACTCTCGTGGCGCGTCGGGGAGTTGCTGCTGGGGTTCCCGGTCGAGATCCGACCGATCGTGTCGGCCTGGCAGCAATCCACCGACCACTGGCTGCGTCGGGCGTCGATCATCTGCCAGTTGGGTGCGAGCGAGCGCACCGATCTCGAACTGCTCACCGCTGCGATCCTGGCCAGCGCGCACGAACGTGACTTCTTTCTTCGCAAAGGCATCGGCTGGGCGCTGCGCGACTACGCGCGGACCGATCCCCAGTGGGTGCGGTCCTTCGTCGAGAAGCACGCTGGACAGCTGAGTCCGCTGTCGCGGCGCGAGGCCCTCAAGCGGATCAACTGAGCCGCACCTCTTCATCGGACCGGCCGATCGAGTTGTCTGTCGGCCAGCGACTGAAACGTTGGGCGGGGTTCGCGAGACTGAACTGGCATGCCTGAGGTCTCGTTCGACAGCCTGCTGATCATCTGCGTGATTGCGGCCCTCGCCCCGCTGATCGCAGGTGCCCTGCCCAAGTTGCGTGTCCCCGCTGTCGTGTTGGAGATCATGGCGGGCATTGTCGTCGGGCCCAGCGGGCTGGACTGGGTGCAGATCGACACGCCGGTGCAGATCCTGGCGCTGTTCGGGTTGGCGTTCCTGCTCTTCCTGGCGGGCCTCGAGATCGACCTCGCCCGCCTGCGTGGTCGCTCGCTCGGGGTCGCTGTCGGTGGCTACGTCGTGACGCTCGGTTTGGGCCTGGCCGCGGGAAGTGCGCTGGACGCTGCGGGCTGGATCCAGCAACCGCTGCTGATCGCGATCGCGCTGTCGGCGACATCGCTTGGTCTGGTCGTCCCGGTTCTGAAGGATGCGGGACAGAGCGCGAGCGCGGTGGGTCAAGTTGCGATTGCCGGGGCTACGGTCGCTGATTTCGCGGCGATCGTGCTCTTGTCCTTCTTCTTCTCCACCTCTGGGGGCAGTGCGGGAGCGAAGGTCGTGCTGTTGACCGCCTTCACGGCGATGGTCGTGCTCACCGCCGTCGTTGTGCTGGGTGCGGGTCGATCGATGCGGCTGGGCGATCTGCTCATCCGATTGCAGGACACGACTGCGGAGATCCGGGTGCGTCTCGCCGTCGTGCTGCTGGTCGCGTTCGTCGCGTTCGCGTCCCGCTTCGGACTGGAGAGCATCCTTGGCGCGTTCCTCGCCGGGGCCGTGGTCAGTCTGGTCGACCGCGACTCCTCCTCCCACCCGCATCTGCGGACCAAGCTCGACGCGATCGGATTCGGCTTCGTCGTACCGGTGTTCTTCATCAGCAGCGGCATCAAGCTGGACCTCACCGGTCTGATGCACAGTCCCGGTGCGCTGATCCGGGTGCCAGTGTTCTTGATCATTCTGCTGATCGTTCGGGGTGTCCCGGCCCTGCTCAGCCTGCGCGAGCTCGGCGCCCGCGCGACGTTGGCGGTCGGACTGTTGCAGGCGACGTCGTTGCCATTTCTCGTCACGGCGACCCAGATCGGGCTGGTGCTGGGCAAGATCTCGACCGTCACGGCGGCCGCCATTGTCTGCGCCGGGCTGCTGTCGGTGCTGCTCTTCGCGCCCATCGCGCTGTCGTTGCTGCGCAAATCTCAGCCCGAACCGGATCCTCCCGAGCGCCCCGACCGCCACGTCCGGAAGGCAGCCAGCAACTGACCCCGCGCGTCGGCGGAAATTGTGTCCAGTACGACGCGGCCGAGTACCCGGCGTGATTCGCGGATCTGATCCAGGTAGGTATCACAGCCCGGACAGGCCCGTAGGTGCTGCTCGAAGCAGGCTCGGGTGAGGCCGTCAAGCCGGTCCTCGAGGTAGTCGGTGACCAGCTCCGCGAACTCCCGGCAGTCGATTCCGCCGAAGTCGACTCCGTCCCAGCGGCTCATGACACGGCCTCGAAGTAGCCGGCGAGCGCTTCCCTGATACGGGTGCGGCCGCGGTGCAGGAGCACCCGCTGGTTGGCCGCGCTGAGCTGGAGGAGGGCGCAGACCTCGACCGAGTCGTAGCCCTCGACGTCGCGCATCGACACGACGAGACCCTGCTGCTCAGGAAGGCGAGCGAGCTCCCGGCGGACGAGGTCGAGCGCTTCGACGGACAGCAGGCTGCGCTCTGGTGATTCCGTCCAGCGCTCGGGAAAGCGGACCCAATGCCCGGGCCACCGATCTCCGGCGGACTGGAACCGGTTTGCGCTGACCGCCGGGTGGCCGTCCGTCGCGGCCAGGTCGACAGGCGTGCTGCGCTTCTCGCGGACTCCTCGCGTCTTGGCGATGTTGACCAGCACCCGGAACAGCCAGGTGCGCAAACTGGCCCGGCCCTCGAAGCCGTCGATGCCCTTGAGCAGAGCCAGCCAGGTGTCCTGGACGACGTCCTCGGCAACCTCGCGATTGGCGACATGGGTGCGAGCGACGGACAACATGGCCGGGCTGTAACGATCCACGAGATCGACGAAGGCGCGCTCGTCACCTGCCCGCAGCGCGTCGATCAGCTCATCGTCGGTGGTGCTCACGTGGTTCTCCACGGCCCACCGTATTGACGATGGACCGGCGAGCAACAGTCCAACCGGGTGCACGTAAGCGAGGCGTAACGAGCCGGTCAGCGGTACTCGGGGTTCTCGTAGTCGAAGCGGCATCCGGCATCCCATTCCGAACGCTGGTTCCCGAACGCAGGAATGCCGCCCGCGTCCTTCAGGATGCGAGCGAGGTGCATCAGGTTCCACGTCATGAACGTTGTGTTGCGATTGGTGAAGTCGTTCTCCGGACCGCCCGAGCCCGGGTCGAGATAGGACGGCCCGGGGCCGGCCTCACCGATCCAGCCGGCGTCGGCCTGCGGCGGGATCGTGTAGCCGATGTGCTGCAACGTGTAGAGCACGTTCTGGGCGCAGTGTTTGATGCCGTCCTCGTTGCCGGTGATGAAACAGCCTGCGACGCGGCCGTAGTAGAGGTACTGGCCCGCGTCGTTGAGCAGGTGCGAGCCGCCGTAGAGCCGTTCGTGGACCTGCTTCATGATCGAGCTGTTGTCGCCCAACCAGATCGGACCGGCCAGGACGAGGATGTCGGCCGCCAACACCGTCTCGAAGATCGCCGGCCAGTCGTCGGTCGCCGCGCCATGCTCACGCATATCGGGCCAGACACCGGTCGCGATGTCGTGATCGATCGCTCGGACGATGTCGACCTGGACACCGTGTTCGCGCATGATGTGCGCGCTCGCGTCGACCAATCCCTGAGTGTTGCTGCGCTGCGGCGATCGCTTGAGCGTGCAGTTGATGAACAACGCCTTGAGGTCGTCGTAGCTGGCCGTGATCGCGGTCATTTGCTGATCCTTTCCATCTCCGTCAGGCAGATCGCTGTCTGATGCACAGTGCGTGGCGGGCGCGCCAGCGTTACACGGGACGGGGAATTGTCGATTGGATGTGGCACCGAGACCACACATCGGGCTCGGCAGGCGTCTTATAGGGGTATGAGCCCCCCGGCATTCGATGCCTTCGCGGCGCGCGAGCTGGACAGGCTGCTGCGTTACGCGACCGCACTGACCGGTGATCGGGAGCTGGCCAGGGATCTCGTTCAGGACGTGATGGTGAAGGTCATCCAGTGCTGGCCACTCGTCGAGGCAGCGGAGAACCAGCACGCCTACGTGCGCAAGATGCTCACGCGCGCGTATCTGTCATGGCGGCGCAGGTGGGCCGTGCGCAACATCATGCTGCCCTTCGGCGAGCTTCCCGACGGCGAACCCGCGGGCGATCATGCCGAGAGCGTCGTCGATCGCGATGCCCTGTCACGGCGGCTCGTTGGATTGCCGCGGCAGCAGCGAAGTGTATTGGTGCTGCGGTACTACGAATCGCTGACCGACGCCGAGATCGCCGCCGTTCTGGGCTGCTCAGCTGTCACCGTGCGCGGTTACGCCGCTCGCGCACTTGCCACCCTGCGCCTGGACCACCACCCCGTGCCGACCTCGGTGCCAGCCACTATCTGGGAGACCCCATGAAATCCAATCAGCTCCTGTACGACGTCTTCGCCGCGCAGGCCGACTCGCGCCCGGACCCCTCCGAGGTGCTGGCCGCTGTGCACGAGCGGCTCGACCGGCCCAACCGGCCGCGCCGGGTGCCGGCGCGCCGGGCGACGACCATGTTCGCCGCCGCGGCCGCGGTCGCTGCCGTCGCCACGACCGCGGCCGTATTGTCCAACCGCTCGCACGGGCAGCACCCGGCCGTCGCGGCCGCTGCGTCGCACTCGTCGAGTCCCGCGATCGTGACGATCGCGCCGTCGGCCCACCAGTCGTCGGCACCCACGGGCGGCCCGGCGCAGGTGACCCTGGGATCGAAGTACCCCTACAGCTCGATCGCCGCCGGCTGGTTGCCCGGTCCAGGGCAGCAGGTCTCGGCGACGAACAATCCGGGCTTCGAGGAACGTGACTACGCCGTGACCGTCGACGGCACCGCCATGGACGTGATCATCTGGACCACGGATGGCTCGGGTCTGCCGTCGAGCACCGAGGCAGGATCGAACTACCGCGACATCGTGATCAACGCCCACCCGGCGCGTGAGTTCATCGCCGATGTCGCCACGATCATCGCCGTCGACCTCGGCAACGGCAAGATCGCCTACGCAGGCCCGAGCGTCGTCGCCACCACGAGTCAGGTCACCACGGCCCGGATCGCCGACATCGCCGTACACGTCGCGCGCGAGATGTTGTTCAACCGCCACGACGTAATACCGGCCGGCCTCAATCGGATCCCTGCGGTTCATAGCTAGCGAGCGGAAGGCGTCGCGGCAGGGTTCAGGATCGGGCGCCAGGACGATGTGCCGCACGATGTCGATAGGGCGGCCCGTCGGGTAGCTGGCTAGGCCGGCCGCGTTGACCTGGATGCCCCACGCTCTGCTGGGCGGTTCACTCACTGACCGTCATCAAGTGGGAAGTCGTTGCTGTAGTCCGGTGCTGTACTTCGTGCTCGTCGCGTTCAGCGGCTCAAGCTGGGCGACCGGGACGCCCGTCGAGAAGCCAAGCTGGTCAGCTCGTTGCAGAGACGCGCTGGGCGGCTGAAGCGAAGCCGAGCCAGGTATGCCGGTTGCCGGCCCAGCACCATCCGAGTTTCGGTGCGTTTCGGTTGGCTGGGCCATCGCGTCCGGTGCCGTTGCTGATCCACAGCGCGGGGGTGCGGGCATCGAGTGAGCCGCCGGGTTTGCGCAGGCGCGACCCGATCGTCATGAAGCAGTGGCCGCGAGCAAGAACGTCCGGCTGTTGCAGCAGCCAGTGGATGCCTTCGATGACGGTGAGCGGCGTCCGCCCAGCGGCGGTGATCGCCGGGAGTGCCTCGTCGGGACTCCAGTTGGCCAGGTGGTCGCCTCGGTCGAGTCCGTGGACCAGGTAGCTCGGGCCAGGAGGCAGCGCGATCTGCTCGATCGGGGAGAAGTTGTCGATGTCAGGCATGTCCACGACGATGAAGCCGCGCTTCCCGCCGTGTCGGAGCAGTGTGGCGAGCGCCGAGGCGGGCGCCCGATCGGGGTGGATGACGAGCAGCGCGTCGGCGTCTGTGGCTTCGGCTACCGAAGCACGAAGGTCTGAGGCCGACAGGCCGCCGATCTCGTGAACGCCGAGTGCGATGAGCCGCTCGACTTGCTGGCTGAGTCCGGGGACGGTTTGAACGGCAGCTGGCACGCGGACCTCCGGCAGAGTATGTGGCATCAGTCGGGTACCCAACGCGACCAACGTCCGCATAGTTCCCGGTTGACGGTGATCGATCAGCATGGGTCGATCGCTGGTTAGGGGTCGTCAATCAGGTCGGCGAGGCTGGCGGTGACGAGCAAGTGGTACTCGCTGTCGCTGAGCGCGGCGATGGTGCTACGAATGCGCGAGGTTTGATCCCATGCAGGATTTGTCAGCGCCCGACGCAAGCCGATCGTGTGTCAGGCGGCCGCTCAGATCGATGGCTATGGGTGGGGCGGCGTACGCGTTTTCAGGAGTCGCGGCATAGTGGGGTTGGTGCGGCGTCTGATAGTTACCGAGAACATGTCCTTCGACGGGGTTGTCTCACCCATGGATGGCTGGTTCGACCCGGCCGCCCAGGACGAGGGGGTCGTGGCCGCCGTCAACGAGCAATGCCGCGAAATCGATGCGGTCGTTCTCGGGCGCAGCACCTTCCAAGACTTCGCCGGCTTCTGGCCACACCAGACCGACGACCCTACTGGCTTCACCGACTACCTGAACGCAGTGCAGAAGTACGTCGTGTCGAGGTCGCTTGAGAGCACCAACTGGCAGAACTCGACGATCCTCCGCGGCCCAGCAGCCGAGGAGATCGCGGCACTGAAGGACGCGCCTGGTGGCGATATCGACATCACAGGCAGCATCTCGCTGGTCCACTCACTGTGGCCCACGGGACTGATCGATCTCGTCCGGGCCTGGGTGTTCCCCGCGGTCCAAGGCTACGGCCGGCGGCTGCTACCCGACGGTATGGCGCAGCGGTTCGACCTTGTCGAGAGCCGCGCGTTCGAATGCGGTGTTGTGCTGCTGGAATACCGCCCAGTGTGAGGTCAGCCACGCCGTCGAGGTGAAGTCCAGGATTCGGAGCGACCCGGCGGCCGGCGGCCCGCGTCGACCTCGCAGAATCTCGTGAGCAAGCGGCCTGGTGCGCGCCGCTAGCTGGCCCTGCGGTGCTCAATCCGGACGAGACGCTCGCCGAAACGCAGCGACTGCTCGAGATCGCCTGGGCACGAGACCCGGCCATCGTGACCTAGGGCCGCGCCGCACCACCACTGCGCCGCACCTGACCCTCAGAAGGGGACGAGGACGGAGAGCAGCCCCTCACCTTTTCGGCGCCCGGAGACCGTCCGGCAGAACTCGATCGCGTCTATCTCGATGTCCTCGCTGGCGGACCCGACCTGCCACGAACCGCCGGCCGGCCCGGTAAGGGTGAGCCGGAACGGCTGCCCGTGCCGCTGCGCCCACTCCGCCACCACGTCAGCGACGATCACACCGTCGTGGTCGTCGGTGAGCCTCAGCCGTAACCCGCTTGCCCGGCTGAGGTCCACACGGTGCATCCATGGGTCGCGCGTCAGGATCGTGTCGGTCAGATATCCGAACGACCACCACTCGACACCGTCGGGCATGTCCTGCGCCATCGGTAGCACTCGTCGGCCCATGACGCGGGAGAAGCGATGGCGTCGACGCGCCGCACGCGGCGCAGCCCTTCGCAGACGCTCGATCAACTCGGCCGGGCTCACCTCGGCGCGCTCGCGAACATGCAGTGCGGTCATCTCGTCAACGCCGGCCTTGCCGGTGAGCCGCATCTGGTGCAGGAACTCCCGGTTCGTGGACCACATTTCGGTCGCACCCGCGACGTGCGCCACGAGCTCGCGGACATCCCACGCTGTGCAGTCAGTGGGCGCGTGCCAATCCTCGATCTGCTCGAGCATCTCGAGCATCCGCTCGTACTCGGTTGCTGCCAGCCGCGTCGCCACGGCGTGGTCCAGGGCTGGCCGGCGACGAAGCGACTTCGTGCTGCCGATCGGAGACCCGGTCATAGTGGTAGCCATGATGCCTCTCACGCTGCCTGAGCCGGTGTGAGCCGA